>CASUON010000158.1 GCA_949457475.1 uncultured Lachnospiraceae bacterium | reverse complement strand
ACGAAATACTATGCCTGTGGGGAGGACATGTTTGCAGATATGCTCGCCGCGATCGCGCAGGCGAAGCAGTTTATTTTTCTGGAATACTTTATTATCCAGCCCGGCGTTATGTACGACCAGCTGATGGAAGCGCTGATACGCAAAGTAAAGCAGGGCGTTGAAGTGCGCCTGATCTATGACGATATCGGATGCGTGGCAACCCTCCCGGTAGATTTTGTGCAGCGCATGGAAAAGACGGGCATCCGTTGCGGCGTATTCAACCGTTTCCGCCCACTTTTAAGCATTGTCATGAACAACCGCGACCACAGGAAGATATTGATTGTAGACGGCGTATGGGGCTTTACCGGCGGGCTAAACATTGCGGATGAATATATCAACCAAAAGAAGCGCTTTGGCTACTGGAAAGATACCGGCATCCGTTTAAACGGGCCAGCGGTATGGAATTTTACCGCAATGTTTTTGCAAATGTGGGATTATATCCGCCACGAAGAGGATGATTGTACAAAATATAAAAAGACGTTTCCGGACGCGGCCAGCCCGGCGCACGGGTTTGTCCAGCCATACGGGGATACGCCGCTGGACCATGAAAAGGTCGGGGAGATCGTATACTTGAATATGATTTCCAGGGCAAAAGATTATGTGTATATTTACACGCCATATTTAATTATTGACCAGGAAATGCAGGCAACGTTATGCAACGCGGCAAAAAGCGGCGTAGATGTACGGATTGTAACGCCCGGGATTCCGGATAAGAAGCTGATCTACCTGTTAACGCGCTCCAACTACCGCCCGCTACTAGATAGCGGCGTAAAAATCTATGAATATACGCCGGGGTTTATCCATGCAAAATGTTTCCTCTGCGATGGCAAGACAGCCGCTGTCGGCAGCATCAACCTGGACTACCGCAGCCTTTATCTGCATTTTGAATGCGGCGTCTGGGCATATAAGAGCGAGGCGGTTGTACAGCTGCAAGCGGATATGGAGCAGACGTTTGCCTGCTCCCATCAGATTTTAAAGGAAGAGTGGAAAGAGCCGGGCTTGTTTTTGCGCATTGTCCAGACTGTGCTTAAGATTTTTGCGCCGTTGTTATAAAAAAGAGCTTTTTTACTAAATCCAGGTAATAATCGCGAAACGCCGCATGGTCTACAGACTGGTCATAGAGGATATTAATATGGCCAAGCTCTTTGTCCCCGAGGTAATATACGACCTTGCCTGCGATATCGTCTTTTTTTACCGGCGCTACGGCTGACTTTTTCAGCTTTATTTTTTTCGTGACCTTGCTTAAGTCCTCTCCGGAAGTACTGACATAGCTCATATTGGATTCGTACCGCAGCGGAACAGTAGGCGCGGTGCCTCGCTTGACGGCCAGCTCAGGCAGCGGGGCCGGGTCGCTGTCTTTGTAGACGCGGCAGATAGAAAACCCATAATTTAACAGTGTCTGTGCGTCCGCAAAGCGGGCTTTGGGGTCTGGCGCCGCCATCAGTACTGCGATTAGCTTTACGCCGTCTTTTTCCGCGGTAGCCGCTAGGCAGAATTTAGCCAGCCCGGTAGAGCCGGTCTTTAACCCGGTAGCGTACGGGTACTGCCGGATTAGCTTGTTGGTATTTGTCAGCCCGAATTCTTCGTCGCCCCTGCGCGTATGGTGTACAATATTTTCCATCCATATCGTACAATAGTCGTGTATTTGCGGATGGTTGTTAGTCAGCTCCCGCGCCATCAGGGCGATATCGTATGCGCTGGTCAGATGGCCGTTGGTATCAAGGCCGCAGCAATTGACGAACGTGGTTTCCTTCATACCCAGCTCTTGTGCTTTTTGGTTCATCTGGGCGACGAATTCCTCTTCGCTGCCGCAGATGTGTTCCGCCATTGCTACACAGGCGTCGTTAGCACTTGCGATACTGATGCATTTAATCATCGTTTCCACAGTCTGGGTCTCCCCGGCTTCTAGATATACCTGGGAGCCGCCCATACTGGCGGCGTGTTCGGAGACTGTTACCTTATCGTCCAACGCGATCTGGTGTTTGTCAAGTGCGTCAAAAATCAGGTTTAACGTCATAATTTTTGTAATACTTGCCGGCGGGCGCATGTCGTGTTCGTTCTGCTGGTAGAGCACCGTACCAGTTTCCGCCTCCATAAGCAATACGCTTGGAGCTGAAACCTGGACGGGGGCGTTCGAATTTTGTTTGGCGGGGCCGCCATCTACAATTGCTTGGGCAGAAATAGACACCGGCGTCCCAACCAGCGTCAAAGCCAGTGTCAAAGATAGGAAGCCGGACAGCGAAAACAGCTCCAGGAAAATAGATAGAAATCGCTTCATATTTACAGTACCTGAATTACTTTTCTATAATTTAGTCGATAACCGGGAAAAATATACCTGTTTTGTAATAGGATATAAAGTAAGTGGTGACAAACGTATATGCATGTATGTATTCAAATATTGATCCTGATTGGCTTGTTATACAGCGTCTGGCAATATCAGGAACTGAAGAAATTCCGGGTGACGCCCTATCAGGTGGTAAGCGGGAAAGTACAGGAAGAAATCAGGCTGGCCGTAATCGCGGACCTGCATTCATTCTCCTACGGAAAAAACAATAAGCGCTTAATCCGCGCACTGCAAATGCAGCGGCCCGACCTGATATTGATCCCCGGCGACCTGATCGTCACGTCGCGGGTGGACAAATATGCAGCCTCCGCCAGTTTTGCACAGGAAATTGTAAAGATCGCACCCGTTATCTACAGCAACGGCAACCATGAAAGCCGGGCGGAACTGCCGGATTACAAAGAATACCCTGCATACAGGGCATACCGCAGGCGACTGGAAGAAGCGGGCGTCTTATTTATAAACAATGCCAGCTTGGCATTGAACATCCGCAATACTAAGCTGCGGGTCAGCGGGCTGGAAGTGCCGCTGCCTTGTTATGAAAAGAAGAAAAAGATGCGCCTGGAAAAGCGCTTTTTGCACAGCCAGCTCGGGGACGCGGCGACGGACAGGCTGCAGCTGCTATTGGCGCACAACCCGGAGTTTGCCGACCAGTATGCCGAATGGGGGGCGGATATTACCGTATGCGGGCATAACCATGGCGGATTGGTCAATATCCCGGGCATTGGCAGCATTATTTCTTCACAGCTGATCTGGTTCCCCGAATACGACGCCGGGGAATTTGCCTTTGGAAAGCGCAGGGTATACATCAGCCGCGGGCTCGGGACGCATACGTTCCATATCCGTATATTTAACCGCGCGGAACTTCTGGCGATTACCGTAAAGCCGCCGGATACAGCCTGCCAGACGTCGTAACAAAGCCTGCCCGCATGCCTATAAATATACGGCGGGAATTAGGCCGCCGTGCCGTAATAAAAGCCTGCCCGCATGCCTATAAATATACGGCGGGAATTAGGCCGCCGTGCCGTAATAAAAGCCTGCCCGCATGCCTATAAATATACGGCGGGAATTGGGCCGCCGTGCCGTAATAAAGGCCTGTGTAAACGTAGCGGCAAAAAGGAGCAATACGCATGGAATTAACCGTAAAATTGGAAACGTTTGAAGGTCCTTTGGACCTGCTGTTACATTTACTGGAAAAAAACAAAGTCAATATCTACGATATCCCGATTGTGGAAATTACCGGGCAGTATATGGACTATATCCACGAAATGGAACGCCAGGACCTGGATATTATGAGCGAATTTTTGGTAATGGCGGCGACGCTTTTGGATATTAAGGCCAAAATGCTGCTGCCGAAAAAACCGGCGGCAGACGATACGCCCGAAGACGTAGACCCGCGCGCGGAGCTCGTACAGCAGCTTTTGGAATACAAGCTGTATAAAAGCATTTCCTATGAGCTGAAAGACCGCCAGATGGACGCGGAAAAAGTGCTGTATAAAATCCCTACGATTCCGGAGGAAGTGTCGGCATACGTACCCCCGGTAGATACGCAGGAGCTGTTAAGCGGGCTGACGCTGGAACGGTTGAACCATATATTTGAATCCGTAATGAAACGCCAGGCGGATAAAATCGACCCCGTACGTTCAAAATTTGGCAAGATCGAAAAAGAAGAAGTATCGCTGGAAGAAAAGGTAGCCGTGCTAGAACAGTATGCTACGGCGCACAAGACATTTAGTTTTCGCAGCTTATTGGAGCGCCAGAACGGGCGCATGCAGGTAATCGTGACATTCCTCGCCATATTGGAGCTGATGAAAACCGGCAAAATTGAGATTTTCCAGGAATACGCGTTTGACGATATCCGCATTACATCCAGGATCGCGGCATAAGGCATACCGTTTTTTGCAGGAGGAAAAATAGATGAATTGCAGTGGACAAAATCAAAACAGCCTAGATACAGCCGGGGCAGGCGCAAGCTGTCCGGCGGCGGACGCTTCTCCTACAGCCAGCCATAACGAAGCCGTCATTGAAGCGGTTTTATTTACTATGGGGGATTCCGTCCCGCTTTCCAAAATCGCTGCTGTATTGGGCTTAAGCTGCGAAGAGGCGCGGGCGGTATTAGAACGGATGATGCGCCGCTACGGGCAGGAGGACCATGGCGTACAGATTATCGAACTGGACGGCGCTTATCAGATGTGTACGAAAAAACAGATGTACGAATACCTGATCCAGGTCGCCAGCCAGCCGAAAAAGCAGATGCTTTCTGACGTCCTGCTGGAAACGCTTTCCATTATTGCCTATAAACAGCCGATTACCAAGCAGGAGATCGAAAAGATACGCGGGGTATCCAGCAGCCACGCAGTCAACAAACTGGTTGAATATGAATTGGTATGTGAACTGGGGCGTCTGGACGCGCCTGGCCGCCCACTCCTATTTGGGACGACCGAAGCCTTTTTACGCAGTTTTGGTCTTAACTCCTTGGACGATCTGCCGCAAATGGAGCCGGAGCGCGTAGAAGAGTTCCGCCAGGAAGCAGAAGAAGAGCTGGAAGTCCGCCTGAATATATAATATATCCACCAGGCGATTTTGCCCGCATATCGCGCTCGGATTGCTGATTGCGCCAGAAGGAAACGTAACTATCTAACTATTTAACTATCTAACTATTCAACAAACGATTTTGCCCGCATATCGCGCCGGGCTTGTGCATACGATATGGATAACGATATCTTCGGAGCCTTTATGAAACCAATATCCATGAAACGCCCGCTTTGTTTTCTGCTTGCATTTCTTTTGTCCTTTTGCATAATCCCGCAGACAGTCCCGTTGAGCGCCGGCACTAGGCAGGCGGCTTCGCTGAATGAAAATGAATTGTATATCCAGCCGTCGGCACGTATGAGGGAATCGCCCGCAAAACAGGCGGCTTCGCTGAATGAAAACGAACTGTATGCCCGTTCAGCCGTGTTGATGGATGCTGACAGCGGGCGCGTTTTATTTGGCAAAGACGCCCAAAACCCGATGCCGATGGCCAGCACGACAAAGATCATGACTTGCATCCTGACGCTGGAACACGCTACGCTGGACGATGTCGTACCGGTTTCCGCCTACGCGGCCAAAATGCCGGATGTTCAGCTGCATATTTCCCAGGGGGAGCACTACCGGCTGGAAGACCTGCTCTATTCCTTGATGCTCGAATCACACAACGATTCCGCGGTCGCCATAGCCGAGCATGTCGGCGGCAGCGTGGAAGGCTTTGCCCAGATGATGAATGAAAAAGCGCAGTCGATCGGCTGCACAGACACGTTTTTTTTAACTCCGAACGGGCTGGACGCTTCGGCTGCTGTCGAGCAGCCAGACGGGACGACGGCTACAAAAGTCCATTCGACAACCGCCGCAGACCTTGCGCGGATTTTAAGCTATTGCATCAAACGTTCGCCGCAGAAAGAAACGTTTTTAAACATTACCCGCACCGCCTCCCATAGCTTCTGCAACCTGGAAGTGGCAAAGGACGGCAGTGTATCGCAGGGCGCGCGCAGTTTTTCCTGTGTCAACCACAATGCATTTTTACATATGATGGACGGTGCGCTGACCGGGAAGACCGGGTTTACCGGAAACGCCGGCTATTGCTATGTCGGGGCGCTCGAAAACGGCGGGCGGACGTTTGTCATCGCGCTGCTGGCGTGCGGCTGGCCGAATCATAAGACATGGAAATGGAAAGACGCGAAAAAGCTGTTCCAGTATGGGATGGACCACTACCGGCAGGTCGACATTACCGATTATAACTATACGGCGCAGCCTATCCCGGTAGAAAACGGGGCGGGTGACGGACGGCTGCTAAGCACGCGGGTCATGCTGCAGCCGCTTGTCCGCCAGAAGGAGCAGACGATGCTTTTGTCGGAGAACGACCGGGTAGAAATACGGGCAAAACTGCCGGAAACACTCCAGGCGCCGGTACAAAAAGGCATGCGCCTTGGCAGCCTGGAATATACCGTCAATGGGACGTACACGGCCCGGATGCCGGTATACGCGCCGGATGGGGTAGCGAAACGGACGCTGTTGTGGTACTTTCAGCTGGTACTTTCCCGGTATTTTTATCCGTATTTGGTATAACGGGTGGATCACATTTCATTATTCGGTGTAACGAGTGGGTCACATTTCGTTTTATACGCATCGATCAATGCCTTCCATCCAGGATTGTCCTGTAGAAAACCGTATGCGGGGTTGTTTTCGAAATCGGACAGGGCTGCTGAGAGCAGCTGTTTTGGGTTATTTTCTTTTGCAATCCGGCAAAATAGCGTGGAACGCCCCATATCCCACGGCTTAAGTATTGCCGCGAGCATATCCCGCGCAATGTGGATGCACATATCGGCCTGTTTATTTGCAACGGCGACCTGCATGGGGCCGACATAAGAATCGTATTCCCATAAGTCGAAAAGCGCCGCCATACGGCTGGCCTTGTCCGCAAGGTCGGCTGCGGCCGGTTTATTTTTACATGCAAGTTCCGCGTCAATCAGCTGAAAGAGCAAAAGCTGCGTTTTATTTAATGCGCCCAGCAATGCATCCTGCAATTCTTTTGCGGCGGCATCCGCTTTGCCCTGGCACAAGTCGAGCTTTCTTTGCAGCATACGTTTATCCGCCATGCCGTTGAAAACCTCTTCACGGTTCGGCATGGCGTCTAAGATTTCCTGCGCCCGGATATAATCCCCTTTTTGAATTGCGCGGCTGGCCATCATATAAGCTGCGCAATTGCGAACCTTGCAGTCCTTGCTTTTTGTAAGGCGGCGGTACCACAATCCAAGCATATCGTCATACGGGCGCGTTTCGTCCGCCGCCTGCCCGGACAGTGCCAGCATGCCGTCTAGCTGGAAGGCAAGGCATTGCAGCAGGGTTTCACTATGCGGGTATTCATGGATTTTTGCATCCGCCGCTTCAAATCCCGCGGCAATCCCTTGTTCCCGAACCAGCTGTTCTAGATCTCTGCAAAAATATGTAATTTCCTGTCTGGACAGGTCCTGCTGGAAACAAAACAGCGTATTTAGGTCGATTTTTAACAGCCGCGCCAGCGGCGGTAAAAGCGATAAGTCCGGGCTGGTGGAACCTTTCTCCCATTTGCTGACTGCCGGCGTGGAGACATTCAGATATTCCGCCACCTGTTCTTGTGTCAGTCCTAATTCCTTTCTTTTTTCCTGGATCACTAGATTCATGGGCATAGAAGCCATCTCCTTTCCGATTGGCCGATCCGTGCGGCCTACGTTGCATTATCATTATCCTACCAGGTGGTCGCCGTTTTGGCAATTGAACAGGCGTTAACTTTTTGGGAGGTTTATTGAGGGGAAGTTAACTCCTTACTTTAATTTCTATCTGGATGGAGTACTAGAGCGTGTTGAAAATATGTCTCAGAATCCAAGAAAAAGCTAGTTATAGGTTGCTTTTCACGGGATGGTAGGGAAATTCTGGAACAATTTTTAAGTTTTGCGCTACCCGGACGCTGGAACCAGGCAGAAGCCCTCCCTGATGTTCCAGCTTCGGGATGTAAGAAATTCTGAGCA
>CASUON010000157.1 GCA_949457475.1 uncultured Lachnospiraceae bacterium | reverse complement strand
GATTGCGATACCAGGGGGCCGGTTTACGCTGGTCGACGCCGGCGGAAAACCGATAGCTACGCCTGGTACGGTCGGCGAACTTGTCTACGAAGGGGAGAATGTTACGCTCGGGTATGCCGAATGCGGCGATGACCTGGGAAAGGCGGACGAGTGGAACGGGAAACTGTCTACCGGGGATATGGCCCAGTTTGACGAAGATGGCTATTACTATATCGTCGGGAGGAAAAAGCGGTTTTTAAAAATTTATGGAAACCGTGTAAACCTCGACGAAATGGAGCGCCTAATCAGGGGCAAATATGTGGTGGAAACAGCTTGCGCCGGCGTGGACGACCATATGTATATCTTTCTGGCCGATGGAACGCGTTCCCATGAAATCAGGGAATACGCGGTTTGCAAAACCGGCCTTAACCAGGCGGCCTTCCAGGTAAAAGTAATCGGCGAAATACCAAAAAACGATGCGGGAAAGATACAGTATACACAATTGGCAAAGTATTATGAAGGGTATAAAACCGATGGATATTGAAAGGATTGCTGGCAAAGCATTAGGAAGGTATAAAACCGATGGATTTTGATACGATTCTTGACAAAGAAGTATACGGCCTACAGCAGGAAGAGAAGGAAAAACTGCTGCACGAGCGGCTGATCAGCCTTACCGGGCGCCACCGGAAAAACTGCCCGGCATACCGGCGGATGTTAGATGCGGTAGGATTTGAGGAAACAAAGGCCAGCGGGTATACGCAGATACCGTTTCTTCCAGTCCGGCTCTTCAAGGAGCTGGAGCTAAAATCGATACCAGACAATGCGGTTATAAAGACGATGACCAGTTCCGGTACGACCGGGCAGTCCGTCAGCAAAATTTATTTGGACCGCACGACGGCGTCCAACCAGCAAAAAGCGCTGGTAAAAATTGTATCTGATTTTACAGGCTCCTGCCGTATGCCTATGATAATCGTCGACTGCCCGGGCGTGTTGAAAGACCGGGCGATGTTTAGCGCCAGAGGCGCCGGGATACTTGGCTTTTCGATTTTTGCGTCTAAGAAAATGTACGCGCTGGATGACCATATGCGGCTGGATGTGGAAGGCATCCGAAACTTTCTGGAGGAATATAAGGGCCAGAAAATATTGGTTTTTGGATTTACATATATCGTCTGGCAGTATTTTTATAAACAGCTGCGGCAGCTAAAAGAAGAGGCGGCCGCATGCGACTTGTCCAATGCCGTCCTGATCCATGGGGGAGGCTGGAAAAAGCTGATTTCACAGGCGGTCAGCAAGGAGGCGTTCCATAATGGGTTTAGGGATGTTTGCGGGCTTACGGATATCCACGATTATTACGGGATGGTGGAACAGACCGGCTGCATCTATATGGAATGCGAATGCGGGCATCTGCATGCGTCCGTATTTTCGGATATCATTATCCGCCGGCCGGTCGATTTTAAGCCGTGCGGCGTCGGAGAAAAGGGGATCGTGCAGGTCGTAAGCACGATCCCGGAATCCTATCCCGGGCATAGCCTGCTGACCGAAGACGAAGGTGTCATGGAGGGCGTGGATGACTGCCCGTGCGGGCGCAAAGGCAAATATTTCAGGATTACCGGCCGGCTCAAGGACGCGGAAATCCGTGGGTGCAGCGATACGTATAGCGCAATATAAAGGCGGCAGGTATTGTGCTGTTTTTTGGTAGAAGCGATGGGCATTGCACAAAATAGAGCGGCAGGTATTATGCCGTTTTTTGGTAGAAGTGACAGGGATAGAAATAGAACGCAATACGTATGGGAGAACGTGCAGCAGTGCAAATAGTATGATATAACAATCGTTAATGTTCGACCGTTATATAATTATGTGGAGAAATTGGTATGGGAATGACAGATAGGCCAGCGGAAAACATATGGGACAGGGCCAGCTACCTGGTAGGAGGCCCAAGGGTAATAGAAACGATGACGCATACGCCGGCAAAAGAGCCGTTTGCGGAGGATGTGGTATCGTTTCTGTCCAAGGTGTCTGATATTATAAGGAAGGATGCCCGCAGCAGGGCGTATGCGGATGTGATGACCTTTGCTTTTTGGATCCGCCCTGCTTCTTTGGGAATCCTGCGGAAAACGTATGGTTTTTCGGATTCGCATTTTCATTTGGGGCGGGGCGTCGCCTTCCATATCGCGCCGTCCAACGTGCCGGTAAATTTTGCGTACAGCCTTGCCGCCGGGCTTTTGGCAGGCAATGCCAATATGGTCCGCGTGCCTTCGAAGCCTTTTTTGCAGGTATCGGTCATCGCGGACGCGCTCAACCAGGCGGTCGATCAGCAGAAAACGATGGAGCCGTATATTGTCCTGGCCCGTTACGGGCATGACAAGGAACTAAACGACGCGTTTTCTGCGATCGCGGATATCCGCGTAGTCTGGGGCGGGGACGCCACGATCGCGCAGCTGCGCAAATCCCCCCTGCCGCCAAGGAGCACGGAAGTTGCATTCGCGGACCGGTACTCTTTGGCGGTGATTGATGCGGATCAATACCTGGCGGACGGCTGCAGCGAAAAGGTCGCGAAAGACTTCTACCATGAGACGTACCTGTTTGACCAGAATGCATGCACAAGCCCCCGGATGGTAGTCTGGATGGGGGAGAAGAAGCAAGAGGCAAAGGAAGTATTCTGGAACGCCCTGCACAAGGTTGTGGAAACGCAATATACGTTCCAGGATATCCAGGGGGTGGACAAGCTTACAAGCGCGTATCTGGCGTCTGTACAGTCCAGCGGGATAAAGGTGCTGCCGCGCCAGGATAATTTAATTGTAAGGGTGCACGTGGAAACAGCGGACGCGCGCCTGATGCATATAAAAGGAAACAGCGGGTATTTCTACGAGTATGATTGCGAAGATGTGATGGAGCTTCGGGAAATATGCGATGACAGGCATTGCCAGACCATTGGCGTCATTGGGGATAAGGCGCGGCTGTATCCGTTGGTCAAAAGCGGGGTAAAAGGCGTAGACCGGATTGTAGCGATTGGCCATATGATGGATTTTGACCTGGCCTGGGATGGATATGACCTTGTGCGCCAGTTAAGCAGGGTTGTGACTTAAAAGAGTAGTAGCTAAATAAATTGTATGCAATGCCAACAAGAAAACGCTTCTGCTACTCTATCAGAAGCGTTTCCCCCTAATTTTTGATTTTTTGATTTTTGATTTCTTCATGAACCTCATTACACCAATATCATTAATCACAGAACCTTATACAGGCTGCAGTTTCGCAAGTTTCTCCACCGTCTCCACGGAAAGTTTTGATATTTTTGCAATTTCCTCATATTCCATCCGCCCAAGATGGATCAGCTCCAAAGCCACTTCTTCATTTCTTTCCCGAATCTCCTCTTCCGCCCATTTTTTTGCAAGTTCCTCCATAGCCTTGCTCATAGCTTTCACCCCTTCCTCAGTTGTTTTGAAATACCGGACCCTTTCTGACAGTTTTCCATAATTCATATCATCCGCTCTATCCATAACGATCCGCAGCACCAATTCCGTACATTCTATATTGTCCTCAAAACATTTTGTCATAAACTCATCGTCCATAAGCCGGAATCTTCTAATGCGCTGCAGTAAATCCCGTCTTTTCTCATCTAGGTCTTTTTTCATTCCCGGCCCCTTTCTTCCCAATTATCATAGCACAAGTTTTCCACCAATTCAATTTTATCTGCTGTAAGCTTACCCGTGTGGGTTTTTGTATATTTTAAACCAGTTGATGAAAAATGTAGCTTTGGGATTCGCATAGATTCGAATTGATTCAAATAGACAGCGTATAGATAAAAATATTTGTTCGTTTTATGTTCCTAGATATATATTCTTATAAGTAACATTTTGTACTAAAATGTTAACAAAAAGTATTTTAACCCATTTTATTCTATTTTGCAACTCTAAAATAAAAATATGATAAAAATTACATAAAAAATCATAAAATCTAGTAAAATTCTACAATCTTCTGTGATAGATTATATTAAAATTTATTCATATTTATTAAAATCAAAACACAATCAAAAATACGAAAACAACATGCCAGCAACCGGCACGGGCAGCCAGGTATCTCTGGCATATCATATTCATAAATAAATTCTGAATTTAATAATCACCTAAAACATATAGATGAAAACATCTTCATTTCTTATTTGTAATTCCATTTTTCTATCTGCTTTTCTATCCGCCGCAATTGCCGCATAACATTTTAGTACAAAATGTTATGCACGATAAATCACTTTTCCAAGAAATTTCGAAGGATTTCCTAAGAAAGGGGGAGAATGCGCGATGCGGGAACTGGAATATGGCAAGATCGGGTTACGGATCCGCCAGGCGAGGAAAGCGAAAGGCTGGTCGCAGGGAGAGATGGCGCAGATATGCGGCATCAGCATGTCGTTTCTAGGCCATATTGAACGCGGGACGCGGGTTATGAGCATGGATACATTCGCGGCTATCTGCGAAGCGCTTGGCGCGAAGGCGGACGAGCTGCTTTGGGGCGTCCCCGAGCCGACGGAGGCCAGCCTGTCCGGGATGTGGGGGCAGGCCGGGGCAAACGGGGCTGGAAACGACAATTATATGATATATACGAAGATTATGAAATCAGTAGCGGAGATTATGAACGGGCCGTAACCGGAAGGCGCGGCCCTATGCAAGACTATCCCTGCGATTCCTTGCAGCGTTGGCACTTGGATGTGCGGGGGTATGAGATAAGTGTGCAGGTTGTACCGTTTTGTAAAACGGGAAAACAGCCGATACGGGCTTGTCGTGGCGCGAAAGCGGTGCGGATGGCGAAGCGTGCGCAAAATTGCCGCCCAGTAAGGCGGGGCTTAAATGGCATAGCCGTGGCAATAGCTGGAAAATGAACATAATAAAGGAAAAAATTATACGGTAGTAAATAAAACCAAATAAAACCTATAGAAAATGAAACAAAAACTAAGGATAGAAGTACAAATGTCATATAATTTTTTAACAGATCACAGATTCGCGGAGATCGAGCCGCTCGTCCAAAGTGTATACCTTGCGACCCCAACCCCGCACGAAGAAGAGGAAATGAAATATATAAAAGCTTGCTACCGCTCGGGCTGGCTGACTACGGCCGGGGAAAATATCGACAGGCTTGAGGATGCCATTTCCTCTTATATGGATGCAAACGGAAAGAAAAAAGCGCTCGCCGTTGTAAACGGGACGGCGGCAATCCATTTAGCGGTAAAACTGGCCGCTGAGAGGGCGTACCATTCGTCGTCCGGCAGGATGGCGCCGGATGGGAAAGGAGCCGGCGGGGCCTTGGCTGGCAAGCGGGTGTTCGTTTCAGACTTGACATTTGGCGCGAGTGCCAACCCAATCGTATATGAGGGCGGGGAGCCGGTGTTTATCGATTCCGAGTACGAGACATGGAATATGGACCCGGATGCGCTACGCAAGGCGTTTACCTATTATCCGGATACAAAGATTGTCCTTTTCACCCACCTTTATGGCGTGCCTGGCAAGATTGAGGAAGTAAAGGAAATCTGTGGTGCGCACGGCGCGCTTTTGATCGAGGATGCGGCGGAATCCCTCGGGGCGGCGGTAAAGGGCTGCCCGACAGGGGCCTTGGCAGATTATGGGGTAGTCTCTTTTAATGGAAATAAGATCATTACCGGCAGCAGCGGCGGAGCGCTCATTGTGCCGGATGCATACGCCTATCGCAAAGCCAAAAAATGGAGTACGCAGAGCCGGGAAGACGCGCCCTGGTACGAGCATGAAGAGCTTGGATATAATTACCGGATCAGCAATATGGTCGCAGGGGTTATCAGGGGGCAGTGGCACTACCTTGCAAAACATAGGGAACAGAAAAAGGACGTATACATGCGCTACCGCAAAGGGCTGGAAGGGCTGCCTGTAACCGTCCACGGGGGCGGTAATTACTGGATGAGCTGCGCCCTGATTGATACAGGGGCGATGGCCCATACTGTACGGAGCGCAAGGAAAGCATCCTTTCATATGGAAAAAGGAAAAAGCAGCCCGACGGAAATTTTAGAGGCGCTGGAGGCGTTTCATGCAGAAGGCCGGCCCGTCTGGAAACCGATGCATTTACAGCCCCTGTACGCAGGGAACGTGTTTGTCACAAAATCCGGCGGCGGGCCCGAGGGCGCCTGCGTCCATACAGGGTACGGGTGTGCGGGCGTAAGCGGCGATCTGTTCCAGCGGGGCGTATGCCTACCCTCGGATAATAAAATGACTAGGGAACAGCAGGGGCTTGTTATGGAAGTTATTCGCCGCTGTTTTACATGATTTTGTTTAGGAATTTTGTGAAAGGTGTTTAGATATTGAGGGTTGCAGCAAAGCTTTTCAAGTTCTTGGCGTCCGCCGCTGCTTTTTGTATGGGCGCCGGGGTTTTCGTATCTAAAGTTGAAAAGAAAAAGGGATGGGTTAAGGGGCATCAGCCTGGATTTTATGAAAAGGAGCTAAAAAGGCCGTTTGACTTTGGCCTTTCACTTCTGGCGCTGCTGTTCTTTTGGCCGGTGATGCTTATCCTGGCGCTTGCGGTACGGGTGGAGTTTGGCAAGCCGGTGCTGTTTCGCCAGGAAAGGCCGGGGCTTGGCGGGGAAGTCTTTGTTTTATGCAAATACCGCACGATGCTGGAGCGCCGTGGGGAAGACGGCGCGCTGCTCCCGGACGGGCAGCGGCTGACCGGGTTTGGCAAAAAACTGCGGGCCAGCAGCTTGGACGAACTGCCGGAGCTGTTTAATATCCTGCGTGGGGACATGAGCATCATAGGGCCAAGGCCGCTGCTCGTAGACTATTTACCAAAATATAACGGAAGACAGCGCCATCGCCACGACGTCCGGCCCGGGCTGACCGGGCTGGCGCAGGTATCCGGCCGGAATGAACTTGGCTGGGCCGAGCGCTTTGAGGCAGATGTCGCTTACGTTAGAAACATTACGTTCCTTGGGGACTTGGGAATTTTGGCAAAGACTGTAGCGGCTGTAATAAGAAAGAAGGGAATTAGCAGTAAGGCCTCGGAGACGATGGAGGCTTTTACTGGGAATGGAAAATGAACGATTTAAAACCGTTGTATATCATAGGCGCCGGAGGGTTTGGCAGAGAGGTCGCCTGGCTTGTGGAAAGGGTGAACGCGGCTGCCCCTACATGGGATTTCAAAGGTTTTCTTGACGATGACGCCGCCATGTGGGGGATGGAGATAGACGGCTGTAAAATCCATGGAGGGAGTTCTTTTTTTGAGCAGTGCGCACAGGATGTGTGGTGCGTCTTTGCCATTGGGAACGCCAAAAGGCGCAGACAGGGTGTTCGCCGCTTGCAGGAGTTTGCCCATGTGCATTTTGCTACGCTCGTTGACCCGGGCGCTATTGTTGGCAGCCGCGTTTCCATCGGCGAAGGCTCTGTGGTCTGTGCGGGGGCGATCCTTACGGTAGATATCAGCATTGGCAGGCATACGATTATTAATTTAGATTGCACGATCGGCCATGACGCGGTGCTGGAAGATTTTGTTACCGTATATCCTTCGGCGAATCTTTCCGGATGCGTTAGGATTGGAGATACGGCAGAAATTGGGACCGGGGCGCAGGTTATCCAGGGAGTGGAAATTGGAAACGGCAGCGTCATAGGGGCGGGGAGCGTTGTGATTCGGGATGTGGAGCCTTATGTGACAGCCGTTGGCAGCCCGGCTAGGGTTGTTAGGCGCTAGATTCAAACACGCTCTAGAGCGTGTTTGTCCGGGCTAGTTTTATGTTTTATCCCGTGCAAGAACGCGTCAAAAAGGAAGGAAAGATCAAAGATTGAAGATTTTAATACTTGCCAATCACCAGCTTGGGCTGCATAAGTTCCGTGCGGAGTTGATAGAAGCGCTCGTTGAAAAAAAGCATAGCGTATACATATCCGTTCCGCCGGCAGAAAACAAGCCGGAGGCAATGTCAGCAATGGCAATCAATAAGCCGGGGGCGA
>CASUON010000156.1 GCA_949457475.1 uncultured Lachnospiraceae bacterium | reverse complement strand
GGATACTTTTACGCAGGATGCTTAGAATTTCTTACATCCCGAAGCTGGAACATCCTGGAGGGCTTGCGGCCTGGTTCCAGCGTCCGGGTACATAAAACTTAAAAACTGTTCCAGAATTTAACTTTCCCAGGCCTCCCTGTTTTCCCACGCGATCTGAGACCAGGACTCCATTTCGTCAAACAAGCCGTCTATTTCTTTCTGCGAAGCCCATTTCCCCGTCATCTTGGAAGTCTCCTGAACCCGGATGTTTTCATCTACAATAAGCGGGTAAAGCAGACCGATATGGTAATTGCTTACATCCGCCGCATGGTCGTTAATAATCCCGGCGCAACCGCATACCTGAAAATCCTCCAGGCCCACTTCCTCGCTTAACTCCCTGCGCATGCCCGCGATGATCACGTCGCCCTGGCTTTCTTCCTGCGGGTTGATATGGCCTCCTAGGCCGATCGAATACATGCCGTGCAGCCTTTTTTCCGTCTGTTTTTTTAGCCTTTTCGTCAAGAAATACCCCGCATTGCTTGCCAGCACCGCATACGGGATGATCTGCTTATATTCCGAGGCGTATTCTGCGTATTCCCGGGATACGTACTGGTGGTTTTCCATAATGATATCTATGATATGAGAGATATCCTCTGTAATAAATGATTTGTTTGTTAAATGCTTTTCCAAAAGTTCTGTAGGTACAACCATTACTTTTTCCATTGCAGGAGGCTCCTTTTGTATTTTTCTTGTCTTATCTGATTTGTCTTATTTGATTTGACTTATCTGGTATAAGTTTTTTGTATAGCGGGCTATGTCGACTAAATTTGAGATAAATGCTCCGCGAAATAGGGAATGCGGATCGCGGGAATGAGTTTTCAAACACGCTTAGTATACCACACTGCCCTTTTATATAGCAAGCTGATTCCCCGCCTTTTTTACTGCTTCTTTTACACCTTATAATTTGTATTTCTCCATAAGCGTCTTTTTTAAGTACCCAAACAACAATGGCATCATATCCTTGTTTCTTTATATAAGTTCATCTTTTGATTGATATTAAAAGGCAGGCTTTTTACTGAAAATTTTAACTGAAAAATAATCTTTACTATTTTCCTACTTTTAACCTTAACCAGAACCGTACAAAACCACATGCTGTCGCCCTCTTTATAATCCCCGCCACCGCCGTTTGTAATCCAGTCTTTAAAGCGGCCTCTCGTTACGCTCCCATCCTCTTCCACAAAAGCGATTTTGCATCCGCCGGCAATCTCGAATGCGGCATCGACCTTTTTAAGCTTTGCGTAATCCAGCTTTTCCCTAGTTCCTGCTTTCCTAGCCTTCCCTTTTAGCCGGATGGAATCTTTCTCATAATACATCCGCAGTTTCCCGCCCATTTCTTCAGTTGCCTTCCATGTCCCCATAAGCCAGTAGCTGTCTTTTCCTTTCGCAAACGCCGGGGTCAAAACCCCCAGCGCCATGCTAACTGCCATTAGAATCCAAACAAGCTGCTTTCCAAATTTTTTTATTTTTTTATCTCGATACATTTTTGCCCCTTTGCCCTATTCCCCTTTTCAACTACATTTCCTTTGCAACCAAAATTTCGTTTCCTTATTATCCTGTTTTTGCAAATGGAATAAATTTCATATGCTCATAAACATATTTGCCTGTAATTGCATCAAACTGCCCTTGACTAATCTTTTCCGCGTTTTCAGTATCATATGCAGAGGTCGTGGTATAATAATATACGCTTTCGCCCTTTTCATATGTCCAGATTACAGATTCCACCAGCTGAAGCTGCGCCCCTTGAAACGTATAATAAGATTTCCCGCCGTCAAAAGCGCTGTCCGACCCTTCGTTCGCAATGGTTCCGTCCTCACAAAGAAAATACCGGCTACGCTCCCACCCGTCCAGCACGTGGACCAGTTTCCCATTAGAAACCGTGTAGATATCGTAAATAATCCCATCATACCATGCCGTAGATGCTTCGGCGTTTCCACCGAAAATCAGCTCTTCTATCCCGTCCCCATCGATATCTTTTATCAGATATCCAAGCGTCCCGTAATCCCAGTCTTTTTTCATATATAGCATGCTGCTAAAATCATAGCCTTCCGGTTTCTCCCCGTTATTTTTTATTGCGCATTCCGCTGCCGCGGCAATCAACTCCTCATAATAACCGCGTACATCCGGCTGCCCTTGTACTTCCTCTTCCTGATTTTTTCCACGCCTGGCTCCAGCTTGGGCTTCTTCCCCCTGCCAGGCGTTACTTGTTCCAAGATGGGCTTCTTCCCCCTGACGGGCGCTGCCCGTGCCAGATTGGATATCCCCCTGCCAGGCGCTGGCTGTCCCGCCCCCTGCATTGCTTTCGCCAGGCAGCAAAAATCCTGACGCTTTATATATCCCGCCAAAGGAAGACGCCTGCAATAGGTCGCGTCCGTCCGGGGCATTTTGGGAAAAATCTGTACCGACTACGTACATCCGGCCGCCTTGCGGCTGCAATGTGACATTTTCATAATTCCAACCGGTATCAAATGCCTGGGCGATATTGATATGTAGCAAGCCGTTATCCCTAAGATAGATCGATCTGACCTCATAGCCCGACTCTTTGATCTGCCCCAATATATCTCCCGCACCGTTATAGCCCTCAAATGCATCAACGGTAATTTCCTTTGCGGCGTATTCCTCAAAGCCATCTCCCATCCATTTCAGATAATATGCTTTGCGCGTATGCCCGCTCCAGCTGCCGTCTATATATACCCGGTCATATGCGTCCGGATATACGGCGAAATCTTCCCCTGCTATCTGTTCCAGATATGCGCCCACGACTACTTCCCGCACTTTTTTGTCCGCAACATAATAGCATTTCGAAAAAAAGCTGTTGCCCATGGTACCGCACGTCACAAGAAACAGTTTCTGGCTGCTATTGACCGTATAAACGCATTCCTCATCCTGCCATAATGCGGAATAGCCTTCGCCATCGTCCATTAGGCATGTGGTTTCCTCCGGGCTGGCAAACCATATCTGGCTTGTCCCTTCCGAGGCCCACGCCCCTGTCACCGCAAACATTTCCTTTTCCCCGTCTCCGTCAAAATCTGCAAACCAGTTTTTCAGCAGCGGGCCGCTGGAACGCGCCAAGATTTTCTCAGCCAGCTGTTCTTTTGCATACTGCCCGTCTGCATCCGCCCCCCGTTTTCCTTCCACGTTCTTCGCGGTCAAAAAACATACGCCGCTTGCGCCTACTAAGGCAGCCAGGAAAAAAGCGACGGCAAAGCGCGGCTTTTTCGCATACAAAACATGCCGTATCCTGCGTTCCGTATTGCTTTCGCCAAAGCGCGTGATCAGCGTCAGCCCGTTGGAGCCGGATGCGGATTCCAGCAATGTACGGGAATAGCGTTTGCGCTCGTCGATACTTTTCCCGCGCATAACGCACTCGTCGCAATACATTTCCAAATCTTTTCCCATACATAGATAAGCCGCCCATACAAGCGGGTTAAACCACTGGACGGCCATCGCGAACGCGGCAAGGCATTTTAGGAACGGGTCGAAATTTTTTATATGCTGCCTTTCATGCGCAAGGACATCTGCCCGCCCAGAACCCGAAATACGTTGCGGCAGATAAATCCGCGGGCGGATGTAAGGCATAACGAACGCCATATCTACCTGCGCGGCCGCCCAGCAACCTTCTTCAGGCAGATACACAGCGCCGGCTGTCTTTTTGCGAAGCGCCAAAAACTGGCCGAAAAACACCGCGCATAGGATGAACGCGCCGGACAGCCACAGAACCGGGATCACTGCCTTTATGGTTTCCGACCAGGTTTTCACAAAAGATACCTCTGCGGTATGCGGCGACATCCCGCTAGGTTCTTGCACCCCCGCGCTGCGATCCCTGGTATCCGGTTTCCGTATATGATGTTTTAATGCCGATACACCTGCCCCGTCCCCGGCTTCTGTTTGCAGCTCTGTCCTAGATTGCGCTATCGGTGCATGTATAGCCAGATTCCGCATTGTATACAGCGAACTATGCAGTAGCGGCGGCGCAAGCAGCTCTACGAGCAAAAAAATCCACAAAAGCCGGACATACCCTTTGGACAGCCGTTCCGTCATTTTTCGAAACGCCAAGATAAACAGTATAAACAATGCGCCCACTGCGCTGTTTGGCAGCACGGTTGCATAAAACATGGAATGAATCACTTTCATCATCAACCCCTCCCTAAATGTACATAAACGGTTTGGCAATAATACAATTTCAGGATAGTATTACAGTATTCACAATTGCAGCATTTAAATTATGGTGTCCATTTGCATGCTACCGTTCATTCTTCTTCCGTGGCATCTTGGATCAGTTGCTGCAGGCGCGCGGCTTCTTCTGTTGTCAGTTTTCGATCCTGCAAGTATGCAGTAATAAAGGAAGGCAGGCTCCCTCCAAATATCCGCTCCAAGAAACGGCCGCTTTCCTGCTTTTGGATACAATCCCTTGACACTAGCGCGCGTACAATGGTATTTTCGCTGCATACGATCTGCTTTTCACTTAATTTGCGGATCACCGTATAAGTTGTTGATTTTTTCCAGTTCAGCCGTTCGCCGCAAAGCTGGACGAGAGCCATCGAACTTACCGGTTCTTCTTCCCATAAGATTTCCATAAAGCGATATTCGCTTTCACTTATATGATGTTCGTTCGTCGTTGGATGTCGCATGTTTCGCCTCCTTGTATGATATGAGTGTTTGCTGTCGTTCAGTCTATATGTATAGACTGGATATACTTATAGTTTATAACTATAGACTAGTTTTGTCAAGGGGGTTTTTGCTGACTTGCACAGCGTTGTTTAAAGGAAGATGCAAAAAAAGAAAAGTGTCTTATAATCTCAGTGTTTTCCTACCGAATGTCGAGCAACATGATAATGTATTCCTGCAAAAATCTGCTGAAAAAAGAAAATCCCCCAACTGTATTTCGCTACAGTTGGGGGATTTTCTTTATGAACTTTTTATTCCCTTTTGCCCATCAGTACTATAATTTTTAAACGTATTGCCCCTATCTTCTACCGGTATTGCACCCATACGGCCACCCTCGAATGAGTATTTCTATATTATATTTAACAAAAATCTGTTTATTTTTCCTACAGCGCCCCCAAAAGCGCCTCAATCTCTTCCCGCCCCGCCAGCCAGGACGTAAACGCCGTTGCGCTTCCTGCCGCTGTCCCAAGCTTCAGGGCCTCTTCATAACTGCCGCTCGTAAGATACCCGGCCAGAAACCCGGCCACCATGGAATCTCCCGCGCCCACTGAATTGACGACCGTCCCCTTCGGCGGAAGCCGTTTCCATACTTCCCCATTTTCCGCCACAAGGATAGCGCCGTCGCCAGCCATCGACACAAGCACGTTACGCGCCCCCATATCCTGCAGTTTTCTGGCATATTCCACAATCTGCCCATCCGATTCCAGCGTAACGGAAAACATTTCCCCCAGCTCATGGTTGTTAGGCTTGACCAGAAATGGATGGTATTTGAGTACTTTCAGCAAAAGCTCCTGGGTCGCGTCCACACTGATGCGCACACCCCTTCCGTCCAGCCGCTTCATAATCCGCTCATACATATCGCTCGGCAGCGTATTCGGAATACTGCCGGACAGCACAAGCACATCCTCTTTATCCATCGATTCGATCTTCTCGTACAGCAGCCCGATTTTATCTTCTGGAATCGCCGGCCCCTGCCCGTTTATTTCAAATTCCACACCGGAGTTTACTTTTACATTAATACGGGTTGTACCCTCGTCCAGCGGGATAAAATCTGTATCGCACCCGTATTCCCTTAACATCTGCTCCATGGCAGTCCCAGTAAATCCAGCCTTAAACCCCAGCGCACGGCTTTTTAATCCCAGGTTCGAAATTACCACCGCTACATTATTTCCTTTGCCTCCCGCATAGACATGTTCCTCAGATGCGCGGTTCACCGCGTCAGCCTTAAAATCTTCCACCTGCACGACATAATCCAGCGAAGGGTTAAATGTCACCGTATAAACCATCTATTATTCCTCCATTTTCTATACTTACTCAAACGGATACACCATCCCCCACTGGTTACGCACTGCCGACAGCGTCCCCATCACATCCCGCACAATCTGCAGATTTTCTTCTCCGCCCTGCCCGCGTACATAATCCTGCATATCCTGTACCTCATACTGCAGCGCCAGCTCTGATTTTCCTTCCTCAATTACTTCCGTATGCCCGTCTTCCGTATAAGTAACCACTGCTCTTTGCGCCCTCGGATAATCGCTGATTTCAATAAACCCTTTCTCCCCTGCGACGACTCCGCGTTTTGGCTGCTTCGCACGCATCGTAAGCGCGATCACCGCCATTTCCCCGTCCGGGTTCTTTAACAGGATGCCGCTTGTTTCATCCACGCCGGTTTCAAAATAATTTGCCGTCGTAAGAACCGTATCCGGCCTGCTCTTCATAAAATGCCTTGCAAAAGAAACAGCGTATACACCGATGTCTAACAACGCCCCGCCTGCCAGTTCTTTTGAAAAGAAACGGTTTGTTACGTCATATTCTTTGCAGCTGCCAAAATTCACCTGCACCATTTTCACATCGCCAATGGCCCCGTCTGCGATCATCTGTTTAAGTTTCTTATACAGCGGCATGTGCAGTAGCGTCGTCCCGTCGCAGATGACCAGCCCTTTTTCTTTTGCAAGCGCCACGCACGTTTCCAGCTGCCGGCTGTTTACCGTGACAGACTTCTCACAGAATACATGCTTTCCGGCCTTTAATGCTTCCATAATCCACTCATAATGGCAGCTGTGCGGCGTTGCAATATATACAATGTCCACACCGTCGTCGGCAAGCATCTGCGCGGCGTTTCCATACGCCTTCAAAGCGCCCGTCTCCTGTGCGAACTTTTCCGCCTTATTCAGGCTGGTGCCGCATACCGCATAGATTTCACCATTGACCGCTTTTAGCGCTGCACCCATCTCATGGGCAATCAGCCCTGTTCCCAAAATTCCCCAGTTTAATTTTTCCATAAATATATCTCCTTCCCACTTTACTATTTACGATTCACGACCTAATGTCATTTACTAAAACCTTTCACTAAAACCTTTCATTAAAACCTTTCAACGCCAGACGCAGGATCATTGGACGGCCGTCAAGGAAACGTGCGATTTCTTATTCCCTCCACGGAGCCTCCACCACTTCAACCCCGTCTGTTTTTGCTATCACCGCTTTCGATGCAATATGGTAAAATAAGGAATGCCCGACAATCCCCGGCATCCGGTCCAGCTCCAGCGCCAGTTTTTCCACACTCTGCACCTGCCCAAATTCCGCTTCTAACAGGTAATTTCCATCATCGCTGACCAGCAGCCCTGCCTTCCCCTGGGAACGCCGCTGCGTCACCTTTGCGCCCATCTCTTTCAGGCGCCGTTCTACATATGCTAGCGCACAACGCACCACTTCCAGCGTAACCGGATATGCAAATGCCAGCTGTTCTTTCCACTTGCCCGCGTCAGCTAATAGAACATATTCCTTTGCCATGGATGCCGCAATTTTTTCCCGCGTATGGATCCCTCCGCAGCTTTTGAGTGCATTCAGTTCCCGGTCTAGTTCGTCGCATCCGTCAAACGCAATATCCAGTGAACCTGTCATTTCCAGCGGCAGTACCGGAATATGGTGCTGGATGCAGAGCTTTAGCGTATCCTGCGACGGCGTGGCCGCCTGGATGTTCAAATGCTGCTTTTCTATCTCTTTTATCAGGAGGGCGACGGTAGAGCCGCCCCCCAATCCAACGGCCATGCCGTCCTTTATCATTTCAAAAGCTTTCTGCGCACATTTTTGCTTCATACGTTTTCTAAACTCCCTCTTCTTTGATTGGTTTTTTCAGCACTGCCAGAATCAGGCAGCCAACAACGGACCCTATGAAAATTGCCAGTGCATACATAATCGGATTGCCGATGGTCGGCAGTACAAAAATACCTCCGTGCGGAGCACGCAGCGTGCATCCAAACAGCATAGACAGCCCGCCTGCGACTGCTGAACCGATAATGCAAGATGGGAGCACGCGAATCGGGTCATTTGCCGCAAACGGTATTGCGCCTTCGGAAATGAAGGACAGC
>CASUON010000155.1 GCA_949457475.1 uncultured Lachnospiraceae bacterium | reverse complement strand
TATGGAGCACCGACGAATTTGTCTCCGACGGCACGCTTACTACGATTATCAGCCGCCTGCGCAGCAAATTAAAGGCACGCTGCGATAAGGAGCTGATCCTGACAAAGAAAGGGCAAGGTTACCTGATCCCATGAACTATATAAAGAAAAACAAGAAATGGCTGGCCGCCCTCCTCTTTCTAATGGCGGCGTATAACCTTTATTTTATCTTCCTGCTCAAAGACCAGCATATCCAAAAGCTCTGCTATCTAGATATCCTGCTCGCCGTAACCGCCCTGCTCCTTTTTGGGGCCGACGCATACAATGACCTCCTCTGGCGCAGGAAAAAGGAATCCCTGCTGCCGTGCGCGCGTGTAATCCGCCAGGAACTGCAGCCTTTTGAAAATCTGGACATTGCCGAACATGACGCCTGCGTCCTAGAAGAACAGCTCCACCAGCAATTTGACCAAAACTGCGACTTGCAGGACTACCTTGCCAAATGGTTCCACGAAGCCAAAATCCCGCTGTCGGCCTGCCTGTTAATGAATGAAAAAATCCAAGATGCCCCTCTTCGCACATCCCAGAAAGAACAGCTGGAAAAAATCCGCCAGCTGCTGCACGGCGCGCTGCTTGGCTGCAAAATCCAAAGCCGGCTTTTAGACCTGCAAATACGTAGCGCAAGCCTGGATGAGATCGTAAAGTCGTCCATCCACAACAACCAGTATTTCTTAATCCAAAAACAGTTTGAAATCGACCTGCGCATAGAACCAGTGCAAATTTATACCGACCCGTCCTGGCTTACGTACGTATTGGACCAGCTGATTCAAAACGCGGTAAAATACAGCACCGCGCACCCGCTACTGCGCATCCAAGGCAGCCGTAGCGAAGACCGCGTATCCCTGTCCGTCTATGACAACGGGGAAGGCATTTTGGACTGCGATATCCGCCGCATTTTTGAACGCGGGTTTACCGGCAGCAACCACCATAACGGAAAGTACAAGTCGACTGGGATGGGGTTGTATATGGCGGCGCAGATTCTGGAAAAACTAGGGCATGAGATTACCGTAGAAAGTGAATTTGGATCATTCACAAAGTTTACCATCCAGATCAGCCAAAACTAAAACACAACTTACAACATATACCAGGAAAGGACTGACCTTATGCCACAAGCATTTCAACACAGCCGGAACCGATCTCTTTGGAGCAGTCCTCTGCCAATTACTTTGAAAAATACTGCCAAACTTTTTTCATGTGCAACCTTACACAAAATGTAAGGTTGCACACATATTTGTCATGCAAATGTAAGGATTTCCGGCCGCATCTTTCCTATAATAAGATGTGTAAGGAGGAATCAGACATGAATGAAAGAACAGTAGCTTCTATTAAAAACCTAACCAAAGACTATGGTGGCCGCGGATTTCAAACACGCGTATTAAAGGGCATCGACCTAACGATATTGGAACATGACTTTATCGCTATTATGGGGCCGTCGGGCTCCGGCAAAACGACGCTGCTAAACATTTTATCTTCGATCGATAAGCCAACGCAAGGCAGCGTAATGATCGGCGGCAAGGATATTACAAGGGTGTCCAATTCAGAACTGTCGCAGATACGCCGCGACAAAATCGGGTTTATCTTCCAAGACTACAACCTGCTAGATACAATGACCCTGCAAGACAATATCGTGCTCCCGCTGACGTTAAACGGCGTAAACAGCCGCACCTGTATGGAAAAGGCTACCGCGTTAAGCCGAATTTTCGGGCTTACCGCACACCTTGGCAAATACCCCTACCAGCTATCCGGCGGTCAGAAACAACGCGGCGCGGCGTGCCGGGCGCTGATTACAGACCCCGAAATTATTTTTGCCGACGAACCAACCGGCGCGCTGGACTCCAAAGCCAGCAAAGACCTGCTGGAATGCCTGCGTACGGTAAATGAAAACCGCCAGGCGACGATCTTGATGGTAACGCACGACGCGTTCAGCGCGTCTTACGCAAAAGACGTCTATCTATTAAGCGACGGGCAGATGAAATGCCGCATCAGCAAAGGCGCAAGCCGCAAGGAATTTTACGACCGCATTATCGATATGCAGGCTTCGCTGGGAGGTGATTTCGCATGAGTATGTACCATTTGGCACTGCAAAACGTAAAAAGCAGCATGAAAAATTACCTGTCGCTTATCGTATCATTGGCGTTTACCATATTGATTTTTTTGAATTTCCAAAACATTGTATTCTCTGATGTGCTCTCCGCCATGGGGGATCATAACAAACAGTATACCGATATATTGGTCGAAACCATATCCGTCGTACTCGGCTGCTTCATGGTCTTTTTTACCGGCTACGCCACGAATGTATTTCTTACAAGGCGGAAAAAGGAAATTGGCATCTATGTATTTATGGGGCTGAGCAATCAAAAGATCGGCAGGCTGTATATGCTGGAAATGACAATGACAGGCGTCGCCACGCTTGTTTTGGGCATTGGCTTTGGCATCCTGTCCACACAGCTTTTCCAGATGGTCCTATTAGCAATGTCCGATATTTCCATTGATATTGGGTTTCATATGACGCTGCCGCCCATATTCATCACCGCCGCGTTTTTTATCGCCATCTACCTGTTTTTTGTCCTGCGCGGCTATTTTAATATCGTACGCAGCAGCGTATTAAGCCTGGTGTCCGCAAACCGGCAAAACGAATATGTCCGGCTTGGCGCAGGCGTCCTAATGATTAAGGCCGTCCTTGGCGTCGTTATTTTAGCCGCCGGCTATTACCTTGCGGTAAAAAAAGGCGGCCAGGAAGTCATGGGGAACGTTCTGGCCGCGACGGTGCTCGTTATCATCGGCGTATATTTCCTGTTCGGCGGGTGCATCCCGCTCTTCTTCCAGCGCCTAGCGGGCAGCAAACCGTTTTTGTACCGCAGCGAACGGTGCCTCTGGGTCAACCAGGTTATTTTCCGGATGAAAAAAAATTACCGGACATACGCCATGGTCTGTATCTTAATGATCTGCTCGGTAACCGCGCTTGCTACCAGCTTTGCTATGAAGCTGCGCTATGAAAATATCGTGCATTTTCGCACTACGTACACATACCAGCTGTTAAGCAGCCAGCCGTCCTTAGAAGATCAGGCGAAAAAGGCGATCTCACAAAATAATAAAATCGCGCTCTACAGCAAAATCCCATTACTGATGGTCACGGAATCCGAAAGCCGCCATTATTCCCTGTTAGCCTATTCCCAGCTGGAACAGCTCGCAAAAGACGCTGGGCTGGAATTTGACATTGCCCCGTTACAAGACGACGAGGTCGTAAAGCTGGAACACCTGTACCTGCTCTCCTTATTGACGCAGCGCTCCGATATCACGGAAACACTGCAGGGCAAGCCCTACCGGCAGGTTGACGCGGTAAACATCCCTTACTTAGGATATTTGCAGGAATCCATGACCTGCTACCTAGTCAGCGACAGCGAATACGAAAGGCTGCGGCAAGCCAGTGAGGAATTGTACGCCTACAACTTCCGCATCCAGGATATCCGCCATTTCAAAGCTTCTTTAAAAGAACTGGGCAAACTGACCAGCAGCACGCCGGACAATTATACCGCGCGTATTGTCAGCGACCCAAACAGCAGCGATATCGAATGGGTAAAGGTGCTTTATTCCCTTGGCGTATTCCTCTTTTTCGTATTTATCCTGGCAAGCGGCTGCATCCTGTTTATGAAATTATTAAACGACGCTTTTGAGGAACGGGCGCGCTACGGCATCCTGCTCAAACTTGGCTGTTCCGCCAAATCATTAAAACGTTCTGTCTCCAAGGAACTGCTTGCTGCGTATGTGCTGCCGTTTTTCGTGATGATCGTCTCATCCTATTTTTCCGTACATGCGCTGGAAAATATGATGTATACCAGCCTTTTCATCATCTGGCTGGCAAGCATGGGCATTATATTTATTATCTTTTTTGTCTGCTACTGGATGTCGGTACGCATTTACCTAAAAAACGCCGGGATTGCCTAAGCGGACGCTCTGCGGGACAGAAATCAGCGCTTTAGATAAACTGATTCGCAGCGGTTCAAAATAAGATTTCGACGGATGACAAAACGACCCCCTTTAGAAGTATTTCCATACTTCCGGGGGTTCTTCCTTTCATGCTTTTTCTTAGGTTTTGACAGTGGTATGCAATATTTATGTTTATTGCATATCATAATGATACCAAGAAAAATTTATACAAACGGATAGACCCCATGGCGCTCCATATACCCGACCGACTTTTTCAGCGCGGCAAATTCCCTGACTTCAATCAATACCGATGGCTTGTGTTCCATTGTCCGGACCCACGCGTCATATTCCCCCCACGGGAAGACGCCGTCCCCGACGGGCTGGTGCAAGTCTTCCCGCCCGTCGTTGTCATTGATATGTACATGCGATACGTATGGCTTTAGCTCATCCAGCCACGGCTTTAGCGGGCTGCCGGAAATCAGCGCGTGCGCGGTATCCAGGCAGACGCAAAAGCGCGGCTCATCCGACATCCTTTCGGCCAGCTGCGCAAGCAGCCCCGGGCTGTCGTCAAACATATTTTCCATCCACACCTGCTGGGCCGGATAATCCGCAAGGATCTGCCTCCAGTACGCTTCGTTGCGCTCCAGCCACGTCTGGAGGTAGCTCTGCAGCCTGAAATTCACAATGAAATTCGTATGGAACACCACGGCGCGAAGCCCCATCGCTTTCGCAATGTCCATACTCTGGCGCACCCTTAAATCACTGACCTGGAAAATCCTGCGGTCCGAACTGTCGACGCAGATATCGAAAAAGGCCCCATGGAGCGTATCCTGGGAACAGTCCCTCCCAATAGACAAATACCGCTCCATGATCCGCCCTTTTTCTTTTTCATCATCCAAGACTGCGGGCAGGAAAAAGTCATTATATTCAAACCCCGCCCCGTACGCCCTGGAAAACGCAGCATATTCTTCCAATTGCTGCAGCTTTGGTATACAATACAGCCCATTCATGTTTTCTTTTCTGCCTCCTCCTTGCGGTGCGCCTGCTTATGTACATTGCGCAGCCCTTCTACGATATATGCCGATACGGTATGCTTTTTTCCTTTTAACGTATATTCGCCGGCAAATTTTGCCTGTATCCGGCCCTCGAGCCGCTGCATCATATTTTGGCTAATCAGTATCTGGCCTGGCGCCGCCGCTCCTTCCAGCCGGGACGCGGTATTTACCGTATCCCCAATCGCCGTATAATCCATGCGCCGTTCGCAGCCGATATTGCCGATGACCGCTTCCCCGCACTGGATTCCGATGCCAAACGCTACCTGCTTGCCGTAGTCTTTTTTGCACTTTTCATTTAAGGCATACGCCTTGGAACGCAGCTCCAGTGCGGCGCACACTGCGCGGAATTCATAATCTTCTAAATCGACCGGGGAATTAAAGACCGCCATAGCCGCATCCCCGATAAATTTATCCAGCGTCCCTTTATATTTCGCGACTGCCTGGGCGACCAAATCCAAATACGCGTTTAAAATTTCCACGATCTGCTCCGGCATCAGACATTCCGATAGGGAAGTAAAGCCACGGATATCTACGAATAAGACGGCGATGTCCTTTCGCACAACGCCAATGCGGGCCTTGATCTGCCCGTCCTTGCCCAGCTCGCTTACGACGCTTTCATCCACATATTTTTTAAAGACGTCTTCCATCGCATACTGGTTGCGCACAGCGACGGTATAGCGCATAATTAGGTTGTATATAGAAATTAGCACGGCCATAAGCAGCGGCACTAAAATATTTACATAATACCCATACAAGTTTACAATCCAGCAGGCGCCAAGCTGCGCCACGCCAACCAGCGCGGCAATCAAAACCGTAAACAGGATGGAGCTATACGACGTCGCAATAAAAAATACCGCGATAAAAAAACCGTAAAACACCGCCACAAAACGTTTGGACGCAGCCTGCCCAGTTCGCTGCTCAAGCAGCGCTTCCACTAGGTTTGCCTGCATATCCAGTTCGTGCATTTGCGTCGCACGCTGGTTTGGCACCCGAAACGTACTACCGTCCGAATAATCCCCGACAAATACAATGCAGTCTGCAAATGCGGCCGGCGCGATCTTTCCTTCCAGCACATCACAAAAAGAATACACCGTATACTCCTGGCTCTTTTTGGAATAAGTAAACTGGAAATACATATCCTCGTCCATCTTGGGCAGCTTATATTCCTGCCCCTTCCCATCCATATACATTTTATAAATCGCGGTCGCAAAACTATCGACCGTATACCCGTCAATCTCTACGCTGGAAAACGCGTTTCGCACAATGCCATCCCGCGAATTTTTTGTATTGTTGACAATGCCGACCGTAACCTGTTCAATTAGTCCTTCAAACGGCTGTTCCACAACTTGCGCCGGATGCTCCACCTGGCTATCCCCTTCCTGCAAATTGATGCCGTCACGTTCCATCATATGCTCTAGCGCAGGCGCCAGGTCCGCTTCTGCGCCAGATACGCTAAAACAGACGTTTTTATAGGCGCTGCACACGTCTATGAGTGCCTGGTCCCCGGCGGGGTCTTTCTTTTTGCTGTAATCCAAATCTATGCCAATGGCCCCTGGCGCCTGATCTTCCTTCTGGTTTAGCTTTTCAAGCAGTTTTGCCGTCTTGTCCCGGGACCATTGGCTGTACGCACCGTATTTTCTGACCGTTTTATCATCAATTGCAATCATACGGATCATGGAAACTTCTCGTCTATGGTTGATCGCCTGATAGATCAAGTCGCTGAACATCTGGTCTGCGGTCTCTAGCACCCCGCTGTAGCTGATAATACCCGTAAGCAGCCCGCATACAAGCGCGCCGATAAACATATGCTTCACGCCGACCAGCCGGTGCCACTTTTTCATCCGTTCCCTTGCCCGGTGCCTGACCGCAAGCTTTAGTTCTTTGGGCCTTGACTTGCGTTTTTGCGACCACTCCCCTACGCGGCGCTTTAGCTCCAGTTTTTGTTCTTTGGGCCTTGACTTGCAGCGTCTGCGGCTGTTGCGTGGCGTGCCGTTTTTTTTATTCAAACACTTCCTCCCATTTTACATGTTCTACGACATATTTTTGCTGCTCTTCCAATACTTCATAGAAATTGTCAAACACGGATTTTAACATGTACTGGATAAACGGCGTAACGTCGTGGAATTCATTTTCGCTCTGCTCCAAAGCCTTGTAATACGCCTCCGCCGTTTCATTGACCGTCTTGCTTAACGTGATCGCGCTGAAATTCTCAAGCCCGCTGCGGATTAAAAAGTCCGTTGAGATCAGCCTCGCGATCCGTCCGTTTCCATCACGGAACGGGTGCATATAGACAAAATAAAAGTGCAGGATCGCCATTTTAATATACGGGGACTGGATATTATCCCCATGGTAAAAGTCCATAAACTGTTTGCGGCAGTAATCGAGCAGCTCCGCCTCCGGCGCCTTGTGGGACCACACCGGCTCGTCTTCGGTACGCAGCCGTTCTTCCGGGGATACCTGTTCATCCGATACGCCGTCGGTCAGTATTTTCCATAAATTATCCAGCGTCTCCCAATCCCGCTTGCGGCTGACATTTAAATATTTCACGGCGCGGTATGTATTTTGTATCATCTTCTCGCCTTTTGTGCCGGTGCGCTTTGCACGGAAGATTTCAAACAGCTCCTGCTGCGTCATTTCAGAACCTTCAATGCGGCAGCTATGGAACGATTCCTCATCGATCGAGACATCCGTATCAATATCCGTAATAGAAATATGCCCATACATGCTGTCAATGCTCTGTAAGAGCTGTTGCGGTATCGCAGACGGGCACCAGGTCAGCGGGCGCCCCAGCTCGTCGCGGATTGGCAGGCGTTCCAGCTTTTTCTCCCGTTCTTCCAAAAGCCGTTTTGCCTTTGCGTCCCCAACGCTTGCGTTCAGTTCCAGTTCTTTATAATTCATGTCCTTTTCCTCCTTCAATCCTGTATTGCGGCAACAATATCCTTTCTCAACGCATTATAACATTATACCGGATACATAGCAATCAAAAGAGCCGCCGTTTTACTTTTTTTGGTATTTCAAGGTTACATTTCACGGGGTGTGGATATGCAGAATATACTATAAAAAAATAATAGGTTGTTATCCGGCAAACTGTGA
>CASUON010000154.1 GCA_949457475.1 uncultured Lachnospiraceae bacterium | reverse complement strand
TATATGTACAATGAAAACTAAATAAGGAGGTGCTCCTGTGCCAACGATAATCATTGCTGTATTAATTACACTTGTGATTTCCGTGCCGGTGACTTTCTTTGTTACGTCTGCGTACCAAAAACAGGTTGTAGAGGCCAAAATTGGTTCGGCAGAAGACAAAGCAAGGACGATTATTGATGAAGCAGTGAAGACGGCTGAGACGAAAAAGCGTGAATCTATGCTGGAGGTCAAGGAAGAATCGATCCGTACGAAAAACGAACTTGACCATGAGATCAAAGAACGGCGTGCAGAGATTCAGAGAAATGAACGTCGTATCGAACAGAAAGAATTAAATCTGGATAAAAAACTAGAAGCCATCGAAAAGCGAGAAGCCAGCTTCGCGGTAAAGGAAGAAGAAATCAATAAGCAAAAGGAAGAAGTCACAAAGCTCAATGAAGAACGTTTGCAGGAACTGGAAAGAATCTCCGGACTAACCTCTGAACAGGCAAAAGAATATCTTTTAAAAACTGTGGAAGAAGATGTCAAGCTTGATACTGCAAAAATGATTAAAGAAATGGAAACGAGGGCAAAGGAAGAAGCGAACAAAAAAGCGCGCGACTATGTAGTGACCGCCATTCAAAAATGTGCGGCCGACCATGTGGCGGAGACTTCAATTTCCGTTGTCCAGCTTCCAAATGATGAGATGAAAGGACGTATTATCGGACGTGAGGGACGTAACATCCGTACACTGGAAACGCTGACCGGGATAGATTTAATTATAGACGATACACCGGAAGCAGTTATCCTTTCAGGCTTTGATCCAATCCGAAGAGAAGTAGCACGTATTGCACTGGAAAAATTGATTATTGACGGGCGTATCCATCCGGCAAGGATAGAAGAAATGGTGGAGAAAGCCCAAAAAGAAGTAGAAAACATGATTCGGGAAGAAGGGGAGACGGCAACTCTGGAAGCGGGGATCCATGGTCTTCACCCTGAATTGGTGCGTTTGCTTGGACGTATGAAATTTCGAACAAGCTACGGACAGAATGCATTAAAGCATTCCATCGAAGTGGCGCAGCTGGCAGGCCTTTTGGCAGCCGAGATTGGCGTCGACGCCAGAATTGCAAAACGTGCAGGTTTGTTACATGACATTGGGAAATCAGTTGACCATGAAATGGAAGGCTCACATATTCAAATCGGTGTAGATATTTGTAAAAAATACAAGGAATCACCACTTATTATTAACGCAGTAGAAGCACATCATGGTGATGTAGAACCACAATCGCTGATCGCGTGCCTGGTGCAGGCGGCGGATACGATCAGCGCTGCGCGGCCAGGCGCCCGCAGGGAGACATTGGAGGCATATTCTACCCGCCTTCAGCAGCTAGAAGAAATTACAAACAATTTTAAAGGGGTGGAGAAATCTTTTGCTATACAGGCAGGCAGGGAGATTCGCATAATGGTTGTACCGGAGCAGGTAAGCGATTCGGACATGATCTTACTTGCAAGAGACGTATCAAAGCAGATTGAAACGCAGCTGCAATATCCGGGACAGATAAAGGTAAATGTAATCCGTGAATCGAGAGTGATAGATTACGCACGTTGACGATGTTGCGGCGGTTATGTTTACATCAGTTCTCATAAATAATAAGTGTTAAAACCGTTGAACGATCGATGGTTTTAGCACTTTTTTTAAAATTGATATCCAGGAGGGGATAGATTATGAAAAATAATATTAAACGGATTGACCGAAAACTGGAATACAAGGGGGTAATTGTCGATTTTTATACGGATTATATGCAAATGCCGGATGGAAAAGTAGTAAAATGGGATTTTATTTCACACCGCAAAGGCGCGGCGGCGGTCGTACCGGTTATGGATGATGGAAAAATCTTAATGGTGCACCAGTTCCGCAACGCATTGGACCGTATGACGATTGAGATTCCGGCAGGCGCGCGGGACAATACGATGGAAGATACAAAAGTATGCGCGGCGCGGGAGCTGGAAGAAGAAACCGGATACCGCAGCGACCAGCTCGAATTTCTGATTTCATTAAGGCCTACGGTAGCATACGATGATGAATTTATAGACATATATGTAGCAAAAAATTTAAAACCGGGCGCGCAGCATTTGGATACGTATGAATTTGTAGAATTAGAAGCGGTCCCTTTGGATGAACTGTGTGAACGGATTTACGCAGGGGAGATACAAGACGGGAAGACAGTAGCCGCAATTATGGCATATAAAAATAAATATGCATAAATAGCACGGTTGGGCATAGACTGAACTAATTGGAAAAAGAAAAAGAGACATGTAGTGAGTCAAAAAGCAAGAAAATTTTTCGGCGCCCAACCGTTGCATATATGGAAACATAAAAAAAGGCCAGAAGCGGCCACGTTATCAAAAAAGCCCAGACTGCCCGGGACGCCATGGAGGGGGATTTTGGCAGGCTGTTTTTTCCTGTTCTTTTTATTTGGGATACTTGCCGCAAACTGGGCAGGGAAAGAGAAGCTGGAGAAATATGGCGTTATGAACCAGTATTATATCGGCCAGCTTGCATATGTGGAGTGGGATGGCAGCGCCTATTTTGGCTATTTGCTAAAGCGGCGGCTCCAATTGTTTGGAATGAGCGTTTTATCCGTGTATACTAGGTTTGGTGTTGTAACGATCATAGGCGTGATAGCCTGGTATTCCTTTTCGCTTGGCTATTTATTTGTAAACGCGTTAGTCTGTATGGGTTTCCAAGGGATGGCAGTGGTATTGCTGTCCGTGTTCCCGCATATTTTTTGTTATGCCGCGGCTTATTATGGGTTGGCAAAAAAGATGTTTGGCAGGAGCCCGGAAATTGCCATGCCGATCGGGCTGCGCAGGGCATGGCAAAATCCAAAGCATTTTCTGGTCTTATCGACAGTGCTATGCATGGCTGTGGGCATCTGGCTGGAGAGCTATGTCAATCCGCTTTTGCTACGGGCCTATATACAAAAATTTTGGTAGGGTTTTGTGGAACAGCTAAGCAAGTTGTGAAATTCATAAAAGGTTACGATGCAATATGGAAATTATGTATAAAAAAATTGCACAATACATCAACTACATGAAGCAGCAAGGTAGTTCGCCGAATACGGCGGCGTCTTATGGGCGGGATTTAAAAAAGATGGCGTCTTACCTAGTCGCGCAGGGCATCGAAGACTGCCGCCTAGTGTCAGAGGCCCACCTTCGGGCTTATCAGCGCCATTTGGAAGAAGAGAAAAAAAGCCCGGCAACGGTAGCAAGGTCGCTGGCTGCCATAAAGGCCTTTTTCCGTTTTCTGGTCTGCCAGGGAGAAATTGTACAAAATCCGGCGATCAATATAAAGGCGCCGCGTGTTGAAAAACGATTGCCAAGTATTCTGACCAAGGAAGAAGTCATAAAATTGCTAAAACAGCCGGATGGAAAGTCAGAAAAGTCAATCCGGGACCGCGCGATGCTGGAATTGCTATACGCGACAGGCATCCGGGTCAGCGAGCTGATACAGCTTCAGCTTGCGGATGTAAATTTATCTATGGACTACTTGCTGTGCAGGCAAAACGGAAGGGAACGCGTCATTCCAATTGGAAAAAATGCCAAGCAGTCGTTGCAGGTATATCTGGAGACGGCAAGGCCGGCGCTTGTAACAGACCCTGCATGCGGGCTGTTGTTTACAAATCTGTCCGGGCATCAAATGAGCCGCCAGGGGTTTTGGAAGATCATAAAACAATATGGGCATGACGCGGGTATCCAAAAGGAAATTACCCCGCATACGCTTAGGCATTCTTTTGCGGCGCACCTTGTAAATAATGGCGCAGACCTGTTCGCCGTCCAGGAGATGATGGGCTATTCGGGCCTGTCCGCAGCTCAGGCATACGCCAAAATGCGCGGCGTATCAATCCGTGAAACGTATGAAAAAGCGCACCCAAGGGGGTAGAGCGTGTTTGAAAAATCATTCCCGCCATCTGCACTCCCCATTTCGCGGAGAATCTATCCCAAATTTAGTCAACATAGCCCGCTATGCCTCCTAAATTTGGGATAGATTCTCCATAGCATGCCCCTTAGGGTACAAAATGTGAAGCACATCTGCCAGAAAGCATTTTTCAAACACGCTCTAGCGGCAAAAAAGAAAACCGTTCAGGGACTTTTATTTGAACGGTTTTCTGTCTGCTACTGGTTCATATCAGCGATTTCATAAATTAGGTTTTCGGTATCTTCCCATCCAAGGCACGGGTCGGTAATTGATTTTCCGTAAATACGGTCGCCGATATTCTGGGATCCTTCTTCAATGTAGCTTTCTACCATAACGCCTTTTACCATTGCTTTGATATCCGGGGACAATTTGCGGCTGTGCATAACTTCCTTTACAATACGGATTTGCTCTTTGAATTTTTTTCCGGAATTAGAATGGTTGGCGTCAATGATCGCAGCCGGGTTTTTTAGCTCCATGCTATTGTAGCGGTCGATCAAGCGCATAATGTCTTCGTAATGGTAGTTTTGGACGGAATTGCCGTGCTTGCTGACTGCACCGCGTAAAATTACATGTGTTAAAGGGTTTCCGTTCGTGTCTACTTCGTTATTACGGTAAATAAAATGGTGCGGATGCTGCGCCGCGTAGACGGAATTAAGCATTACGGAAAAATCGCCGCTCGTCGGATTTTTCATACCGCTGGCAATATCAAAGCCGCTGGCGGTCAAACGGTGCTGCTGGTCTTCGACCGAGCGAGCGCCGATTGCGACGTAAGAAAGCAGGTCGTCGATAAAGCTCCAGTTTTCACAATAAAGCATTTCGTCCGCAGGCGTCAGGCCGCTTTCTTGGATTGCGTGGATATGCATCTGGCGCATGGCGATCAGCCCGGTGAGCATATCCGGCGCTTTCTCCGGATTTGGCTGGGAGGCAATGCCCTTGTAGCCGTCCCCGGTTGTACGCGGTTTGTTCGTATATACCCTTGGAATGATGATAACACGGTCTTGTACTTTTTCTTGTACTGCGGTTAAACGGCTGACATAATCGCAGACGGCGTCTTCACGGTCGGCGGAACAAGGGCCGACGATTAAGAGAAAACGGTCATCGTTGCCCATAAGGACATTTGCGATCATTTGATCCCTTGTTTTTTTCAGTTCCGCCAGTTTGTCTGGAAAAGGATACATTTCCTTGACCACATTTGGAGTCGGAAGCTCCTTGACAAATTTGAAACTCATTTGATATCTCCCCTTCATAATAGAATACGCAACAGAATATTTTGGTCGTTTCCCAACAGTTTCTTATGATAAAGGAAAAAACAGAATCTGTCAAATAGCATCTTGCTGAATATCGCAAAATCAGTTATAATCTTAAAGCATGGCTGTATTGGATATCCATATGGCCGTACAGATTCTATGAAATATGGGGAACGGCATATGCATTATGGGGCAATTAAAAAAACAGATATTGCGAATGGTACAGGGGTAAGGGTGTCCTTGTTTGTATCCGGGTGTACCCACCACTGCAAAGGATGTTTCCAGCCGCAGACGTGGGCGTTTGATTATGGGCAGCAATATACAAAAGAGACGGAACAAGAGGTACTTGAATTATTAAATTACGACTATATTAAAGGACTGACATTGCTTGGGGGAGAGCCTTTCGAACCGGAAAATCAAAAGGTACTAGTCGGCCTGCTGCGCCTTGTAAAGAAACTGTACCCGCAAAAAGACGTTTGGTGCTATACCGGTTATACGTATGAGACAGATTTGTTAGAAGACGGCTGCGCGAGGTGTGAAGCTACCGATGAAATGCTTTCGCTTATTGACGTCCTTGTAGACGGGGAATTCCGCGAAGAAGAAAAAGATATCAGGCTTCGTTTTCGAGGGTCTGCAAACCAACGTTTGATCGATTTGACGAAAACAAGAGAGCAGAAAAAGATTATATTAGTGAAAAATTAGTCTTTCTTTTTTTGGAATATTGTGTTATAATGTCTTCCAGCGCACGAGATAAGGCGTATTAATTTTGCAACCGTAGTCTAACGGATAGAACGCAGGACTCCGACTCCTGTAATGTGGGTTCGATTCCCGCCGGTTGCATTTTTTATTTCTGTCATTTTTATTTGGACGATCTGTCCGTAGACAATTCTCCCGTATCGGAGCAGAAATTCTAATTACTTTTCAAGTTTACGTTTTATAGATAAGGAGGCAATTATGGCAGCCAATAAATTGAATCAGGAAATGAATGAGACAAATAATAATTCAAATACAGAAAATACAGCAGGTGGTTTAAAAAGTTTATGTATAAAGTATAAGAAATTTATAGCGGCAGGGGCAATGCTGCTGTTATTAGCGGTAGTCATTGCAAGCTACCAAGCGACGAACGCAAAAAATGGAGACGGCGGTAAAAATGCAGTCGGCAACATACAAAACGGACAAGGGAAAGAGGCGCTGGAAGAATTTAAGATCGATGAATATCCGCAGATAAATGCGCTTTTCGAGGAATATTTTAAATATTATGCTTCGGGCGATACCGATTCGCTTGAAAAGATCGCATATCCGGTTTCGGATACAGAAAAGAGCTATATTAAATTGTTCAGCCAGTATCTGGACTGTTATGAAAATATAAAATGCTATACGAAAAAAGGCGTTGCGGATGATGAATTTATCGTATCCGCAGCTTTGGATATGAAATTTAAAAATATCAAAACGGCAGCGCCGGACCTTGGATTTTTTTATGTCCGTAAAAACAGCGATGGCGCATATTATATAGATAATACATACAGCTTGTTTAACCAGTCCAACCAGGCGGACCAGCAGACAAAGACAGATTCTGAAATCAATACGCTGATGACTGAATTTGAACAGGGTGAAGATGTTGCCGCACTGCAAAAGCAGATTCAAAAAGATTATGATAAAGCGCTGTCTAGTGATTCAGACCTGGAGAAAATGGTAAAGGATACCCTTCAGGATGTGATTAGCGACTGGGTTGCAAGCTTTGGCCCTGCTACGGACGGTGAAACGAACAAGCCGGATGGAAAGGACGGTCAGACAGTAGACGAAGGCCGCGCCGCGTATACGACCACACAGGTTAACCTGCGCAAAAAACGCAGCACAGACAGTGATGCGATCAAGGTATTGAAGAAGGGCGCAAAAGTTACTGTATACGGGGAGAGCAAGGACGGCTGGTATAAAGTAAAGGCAGGAAACGACACCGGGTATGTCAGCGATGAATATATCAAATTGCAGAAGACGGATACCGAGGATGGCAATACAGAAACGAAGCCGGATAAGGAAACAGGCACAGATAAAGAAACAGGTACGGATAAAGAAACAAATACAAAAGAAGAAGAACGTACCGCTTATGCGAAGACACAAGTCAACCTGCGCAAAAAACGCAGTACGAACAGCGACATTATAAAAACATTAAAAGCCGGCGCGAAAGTTACCGTATATGGGGAGAGCAAGGACGGCTGGTATAAGGTAAAGGCAGGAAACGATACCGGGTATGTCAGCGATGAATATATTGTATCGGATGTTTCAGAGGTTGAAAAGAGTGACGACCAGACCCGCACCGCTTATGCGAAAACAAAAGTAAATGTGCGTAAGAGGCGCAGTATTAACAGCAGGGTATTAAAGACACTTAAAGCTGGTACAGAGCTTACGGTATATGGGAAGAGCACAGACGGCTGGTACAAGGTAACCGCCAAAGGCAAGACGGGATATATTAAAGACGATTATGTTGTATTTAATAAATCTAAAGTTAAGAAAGAAGAAAACAATAGCCAGCAGCCTTCCACGAACTCCAGATATTATCATGAAGGCGATCGGATCACGCTGTCGGAATCAGTTAACGTCCGTGCTTCTATGAGTGAAAACGCAGACCGGGTAGGTTTGGCCTATAAGGGCGATGTGGTTACTGTTATTATGAGTTATGCAGAAGGCTGGACGAAAGTAACGTGGAATGGACAGACCGGATATATTAAAACAGAATATTTAAGGTAGCTTTTAGAATTAGAAGCGGTTGCTGTATTTGATAGAGCCGGTGTCCGGCAGTACGGTATCCGCTTCTTTTTCCTGTATAGTAGCTTCTGCTAGGAGCAGCTTCGCTGCGGATTATTGATGTGTGCTTATACCAAAGAGCCAGTACGCAAATATTTTGTGCTACCCGGACGCTGGAACCAGGCCGCAAGCCCTCCCTGATGTTCCAG
>CASUON010000153.1 GCA_949457475.1 uncultured Lachnospiraceae bacterium | reverse complement strand
CAGCCGGACGGGCCTGCTGCCTGGTTCCGGCGTCCGGGATACAAAAATATGCACGGTTTGTTGGATATAACCACCTATTAGTTCTCATTTTTAAGGGATATTCCCACCCCCAAAAAGTAACGCGTATACTTAAGGGCGGCAATTTTTTTCATCCAGGCTATTGACAGGCAAAGGCAACAGTGCTACAATACACAAGAATTAAATATTTCAAACCGTTGAAGCGGAGATAACGGCAATGATGCCTTTACAGAGAGCCCGGGATGCTGAGAACTGGGTGAGAAACAAGTTGTCAAATGGACCGCGGAGGGCGCAGTCAAATGTGGTTTTCCACAGAGTATTCTGCGACGCTGCAGGCAAGCGTAAAATGCCGGGGATATGTTGGTATCCTGCTAAGCGCACGGGTTATACCGTGAATCAAGGTGGCACCGCGGATAGTGTCTTGTTGTATCGTACCTATTCGTCCTTGACAGAGTGAATCTTTCTGTCAGGGGCGTTTTTTATTTGTACGGAACTCCCCATACAGAAATCAGAACTGGAAGTTATCTGTTCTTTGGGAGGAACGTATGATACGATTGACTAAACGCTGGCGCCCGCCAGGCGCCGACCGACCGTTATTTACAGCAGCCACAAAAACAACATTATAAAACAAATAGGAAAGACAATAATAATATCAAAGCAAATATCTAAAACAAAAATTAAAAACAAAAATTAAACATCCATTTTTTATCATAGGAGGTAGCAGCAATGAATAACGAAAAAATCCCTTACAAAATATATCTGGAAGAAAACGAGATGCCGAAGGCATGGTACAACTTGCGCGCCGATATGAAGCAGAAGCCGGCGCCGCTTTTAAACCCGGGCACCCATCAGCCGATGAAGGCAGAAGAGCTTGCGGGCGTTTTCTGCGACGAGCTGATTGCGCAGGAGCTGGACAATGATACGGCGTTTTTTGAAATTCCGGAAGAAATCCGCAATTTTTATAAAATGTACCGCCCGTCTCCGCTAGTACGCGCATACTGCCTGGAAGAAAAGCTCGGCACGCCGGCCAAGATTTATTACAAGTTTGAAGGCAACAACACCAGCGGCAGCCACAAGTTAAACTCCGCGATTGCCCAGGCATATTATGCTAAAAAGCAGGGGTTAAAAGGCGTTACGACAGAAACCGGGGCCGGTCAGTGGGGGACGGCGCTTTCCATGGCCTGTTCATACTTTGAACTCGACTGCAAAGTATATATGGTGAAATGTTCCTATGAGCAAAAACCATTCCGCCGTGAAGTAATGCGTACTTACGGGGCTTCGGTTACCCCGTCGCCGTCCATGGAAACCGAGGTAGGCAAAAAGATACTGGCAGAACATCCGGGCACAACAGGCAGCCTTGGCTGCGCGATTTCCGAAGCGGTTGAAAAGGCTGTATCCAGCGAAGGATACCGTTATGTGCTGGGCAGCGTGCTCAACCAGGTGCTCCTCCATCAGTCGGTCATCGGCCTGGAGACAAAAGCCGCGCTGGACAAATATCATGTAAAGCCTGATATCATTATCGGCTGCGCTGGAGGCGGCTCGAACCTTGGCGGCCTGATTGCGCCGTTTATGGGAGAAAAGCTCCGCGTCGAAGCAGACTACCGCATCATCGCTGTAGAACCGGCGTCCTGCCCGAGCTTTACCAGGGGCGTATATGCCTACGATTTTTGCGACACGGGAATGGTCTGCCCGCTTTCAAAGATGTATACGCTAGGCAGCGACTTTATCCCTTCCGCCAACCACGCAGGCGGCCTCCGCTATCATGGCATGAGCTCTACGCTGTCCGAACTGTATCACCAGGGATTGATGGAAGCCACCAGCGTAAAGCAGACGGAAGTATTTGAGGCCGCGGAATACTTTGCGAGGGTGGAAGGCATCCTGCCTGCACCGGAAAGCTCCCATGCGATCCGGGTGGCTATTGACGAAGCAAATAAGTGCAAAGAAACTGGTGAAGAGAAAACCATTGTATTCGGGCTTACTGGTACGGGTTATTTTGATATGGTAGCTTATGAAAAATTCCACGATGGCGAAATGAGCGACTACATTCCTACCGACGAAGAGCTTGCGGCCTGCCGCGAGAAACTGCCGAACGTAGGGCAGTAGAAGGAAACATTCTATAAACGTCATTAAGATACGATTTATGGGTATAGCAAAGGCGAAAGCCAGCCTAACATGTAGAAAATGCATTGTTAGGCTGGTTTTCTTACGATAGCGGCATATCCAAGGCGTTGCTTGCCCCTTATTTTTACAACAAGGATAAATTAGATTTGATGAATAAAAGACGTATACGCGGAGGTGTGTACAAAATGAAACACAAAACATTTTTGGCACAGGGCGGAATGGTACATTATTGGATGGTTGGAAAGGAAAATGCGCTAGATTGTATTGTTTTTACGCACGGGGTAACGGCAGACCATACGATGTTTGAAAAGCAGATACCCTATTTTTCTGACAACTACACAATTCTTTTATGGGACGTTCCTATGCACGGATTCTCAAGGCCATATCGACGCTTCTCTTATCGAGATACGGCAGAAATATTACATAACATATTACAGGAAGAAAACATTGAAAAAGTATTTTTAGTAGGAATGTCTATGGGCGGTTACCCAAGCCAGCATTTTGCGTCTATGTATCCTGATATGGTAAAAGGTTTTGTGGCGTTGGACACGACACCTTTGGGACTAAAATATTATTCGAAATCAGACTTATGGTGGCTGAAGAAAGTCGCTCTTATAGCAAAATGTTTTACAACGAATCTTTTGCGGAAGAGTATGGCGTGGTCGGTATCTACGAGTAAGTACTCTTATCAAAAAATGTTGTCCATGTTAAAAACGCTATCAAAAGCAGAAATTATCCAGCAAATGCGAATTGCTTATGAATATTTTATCCAGGAAAATAAGGAGGTTGATTTTTCATTTCCAGTTTTAATATTGGTTGGCGATAAAGACAGCACGGGCAAGGTGAAAGCATACTGCAAAGATTGGGCAAAACAAACAGGCTACCCTTTGCATTTTATAAAACACGCAAAACATTTTGCGGGTGGGGATAATCCAGAACAAGTAAATAAGGAAATCGAAAACTTTATGATCGAAATTATTCGTCAGGAAAGGAAATAATATGATGCATTATGATGCATATGGAAACAGACAAAATCCAACCATTCTGCTGTTGCATGGGGCTGGCGTGCTTGATACATTTTGTAGGCAGTATCGCTTTTCTGATCAATATCATCTTGTCGTGCCTCACTTAGCAGGGGCAGGGAAGGCGGTTGCTAAGATTTATAACCCGAAAAAGACAATAGAGGAACTCTTTGCGCTGATAGAAAGCATACACAAAAAGAAAATCGGTGTAATTGGCCATTCACTTGGAAGCCAGATTGCGATCATGCTGGTCAGCGAAAAGCCCGAATTATTTCATTTTGCCGTATTTTTAAGCGCATGGATAAATCCCAAACCGAAAACAATCCGGATGTACTGTTCTTTTGCGGGATTCGCTGCAAAAATGCTTCATTGGAGATGGCTGGTACTGCTGCAAGGAAAGTATTGGGATTTTACCAAAGAACAGGCTCATTATATGGCGGATTATCTAAAGCAAATTACCCCGCAGGTGTACGCCTCTTTTTTTACGAATACATTGGATTTATCAACATTACCGGAATACCAAGCAGTAACAATCCCTATGTTGGCTATTTGTGGGAGCAGAGAAGTGGGAGATATGAAAACTTCCCTTAAACAGCTTGCTCAAAATCCAAGCTGCCGGATAAAAACATTGCATGAGGCAGGCCACAGTCTCCCAATGCGAAATGCCAAGCAGCTTAATCCAATACTTGAAAGATTTATAATGAAGTGTTTATGAAAAGAGAAACACAACCATTCAAAGCTGGTTGTATTCTTTGAAATAATGTATTATCTGCCTGCTATCTGGTAAATGGTCGGCGCGCATTGGCGCGCCGGCTTTTTTTGTTGCTCGTTGTTGTGGATAAAACGGGGGGAGGTATGCAAGACAGCAATTACTGGCAACAAAACCAGTGATCCGTCAAAGAAAAAGGTGCTGATTATTCCAATAGCAAAACATTATGTTTGGGAGGATGTTTTTTAAGTGTTGGACAAGGAAGAAAGAAACGTTCTCGTCATGCGTATAAGGGGTAAAGGGACGAGTATCCCCGCGTATTTTCCGATTGATGATATTTAAAGCGGATAACATTTGTTTACATTATGTTATGTCTGAAGGAAGTTAAGAAAGCTTAAATAAATTCTTTTAGATTGTTTTATTTAAAATAACTTTGACTATAAGCATTTTATACTATTTTTTCCTGGTTTGCAACTCTAATATTTATTTTGTTAAAAAACGCTAAAAAATTTGGAGTATTACACTAAAAATTGGTAAATAGATACAAATTATTCCGTTGTAATTTCATTTTGAGGTAACATAATGTAAACAAATGTTATCTCATAGAAGCAATAATAAAAATATGTGGGAGTTGCTGGAAAATATGTAAGAGTTGCCAGGATCGGCAGCCGGATTCGCGTTCCAGGAGGTACAGGGAATGGATAGGGAAGATCGTATGGACAGACAACTGGATTACGCCAGGATCGGCGGCCGGATTCGCCAGGCGAGGAAGATGAAGGGCTGGCGCCAGGATCGGCTTGCAAAAGAATGCGAGATCAGCCTGTCTTTTATGGGGCATATCGAACGGGGAACAAGGCGTATGAGCCTGGATACATTTGCAAAGATTTGCAAGATGCTGGAGGCGGATACGCATGAGCTGTTGTGGGGCGCCCCATATGGGGCGGGGCCAGGGCTGGTAGATATGTGGGAAAGGCCTGAATTGCGCGATGCGCATTCTTACCGGGTATATGTAAAGATTATGAAATCGATCGCGGATATTATGCAGGAGATGTGAGAGCCAATTACGAAAGATTATTTTCGAAGCCTTTGCAGCATGGGCACTTGGGTGGGAGAAAATAGGATATAACGGGGCGAGCGCGGCCAAAAGATGGTGTATGTCCATCTGGCAGGGTGCGGATGGCGAAGCTGTGATATTCGTAGTATAAAATAGGCTTATTTCATGGGGGATCGGCTGATTGAAAAACATGTGGAAGAAAGTAATTATGGCCACGGCAGGAATTGTGGGTGGATATCAAGTTGTTAGAGCGTATTTAAAAAAGTTTCCCTGTGATTGGTGCGGTAGTACCAGTATCTTTCAAACACGCTCTGGTGTAGGAATATATGAAGGGAAAGTCAAACCAGCCTTAGACCGGACGATTGCTGTTGGAGCGCTGTTATTTTTCAGCCCGCTATTTGCCCTAATCTCGATTATGATTGTGATGGATGATCCAGGCCCGGTGTTTTTTGTACAGAAACGGGTTGGAAAGGATAAAGCTTATTTTATGTGCCACAAATTCAGAAGCATGAAAATGGATGCGCCGCATGATATACCGACGCATGCATTTACGGAACCGGATCAATATATTACGAGGGTAGGGAAATTTTTGCGAAAGGCCAGCTTGGATGAGCTGCCTCAGGTCTGGGATATTATAAGAGGCAGAATGAGTTTTATTGGCCCAAGGCCTGCTTTGTGGAATCAAAAAGATTTGATTGCGCAAAGGGATAGGTACGGTGCAAATAGTATTATGCCAGGGTTGAGCGGCTGGGCCCAGATAAATGGCAGGGATCGGCTGGAAATCGCTGATAAAGCGCGCCTGGACGGCGAATACGCTTCAATACTTAGACAGGGCGGGGTGCGGGCTTTTCTTTTTGATTGCAAGTGCTTTTTACATACAGTTAATTCCGTGTCAAAGTCGGATGGCGTAGTGGAAGGCGGAGTGCGAGAAATACATAGATGTTAGAATATCGGGGGGTTTTATGGCCAAATACAAATATTCTGTTTTAATGTCTGTTTACAAAAAGGATAGTCCAGGATTTTTACAACTTGCGCTAAAAAGTATTTATGATAATCAAACGGTAAAGCCAGATGAAATTGTCGTTGTATTCGACGGGCCTCTTACGGATGAACTGTATGCTGTTTTGCAGAAATTTCGAAAGGATAAAGAAAATATTGTCAGATATTATCCGCAGGAAATCAACCAAGGGCTTGGGGAAGCTTTGCGGATTGGGTCAGAAAAATGTAACGGCGAGTATATTTTGCGTATGGATTCTGATGATATTAGCGCGCCGGATCGTTTTGAAAAGCAGATACATTTTGTAGAAACCCATCCGAAAATTGATGTGGTTGGAAGTGATATTGCTGAGTTTGAACGGTCTGTTACAGAAAATATGAGGGTTCGTTCGTGCCCGGTAAAGCATGGGGATATTGTTCGGATGGGAAAGAAAAGAAACCCTATGAATCATACGTCTGTATGTATGAAAAAAACAGCTTTGATAAAAAGCGGCGGGTACAGGGCATTGCTGTTTCTGGAAGATTATGATCTTTGGCTGCGTATGGTGGCAAGTGGCTGTACACTGGCAAATATGAAAGAACCGCTTGTATTCGTACGCGTTGGGAACGGTTTTCATTCAAAAAGGGGAGCAGTGGAACGCATTGACGGCTGGAAAGTACTTCAGCGTTTTATGTTGAATCGCGGAATGATTACAAAGAGGCAAGCGCGGATGAATATGCTGTATATCAATGCCTTTGTACGGACGCCGCCATGGGTTAAGAAATTGTTATATAAAAGCGTGTTAAGGAAAAAGTGATAGGGAAAATCGGAAGAAAAGAATAAAAAAGGAAAAAGAAAAATGAAAAAAGTCCTGTTTTTGGCCGGGGTATACTGGGACGACCCAATACAAAGATACCAGCAATTTGCAAAATATTTAGAGATGTGTGATTGCAAGGTGTATTTTGTGGAACATATTGTTTCGTCAAATTTTACATTAAGAAAATTTGTTGACGCCATAAAGGTACAAAAGGGGAAAAGTAGAAAAAAGCCGAACAAAAAGCCGGGTAATTTGATCGTATATAATGTAAATTTTGTAAATCCTCAGAGAGGGGTCTTTGACTATATCAATAGAAAAAAAGTGGATGCGTTAGTGCGTAAGATCGGAACAGCCTTTGATGTGGTCATTAATTATTTACCAATATCGACTACGCGGTATATTGTTGAGAGGCTTGAATATAACTTATTGATTTATGACTGCGTGCGGAATTTTTCTGGATGGGGAGGGTATCCAAAAAATATTCAGCTTGAAGAAAAGAGGCTAATACAAAAAGCAAATAAGATATTTACCGATTCCTATTATCTAACGAATCAAATGAGGGCAAAGACAGATAAGGAAGTTGTCCAGTTTCTGCCGATTGCAAATGAAGCATGGATAAAAGGGTGTAAGAAGAAAAAAATCAGAAAAATAAAGAAAGTCGCATATTTTGGAAGTGTTGCGAAGCATATAGACCAAAATGCTTTTAAGGTTTTAGCGGCAGAAGGGATAGAGGTTCATATTTGGGGAAATCTATTGGGAAAGCTTGATTTTAACTATATCTATCACGGATATCAAAATAATTTAGAAATTCTGGCGCATCAAATCTGTGCAACGGCGGATGCGCTTATATTGCCCTATGCTGGCAGTATGGATGGCGTAATTCCTGCAAAAATGCTGCAATGTTTGGCAACTGGTCTGCCAGTTTATATTAGCAGTTTTTATGATTCTAGGAAACTGGCGAATTATATATATGTATATCATAACTATTCAGAGCTGGTTCATAAAATTAGGAATTATGAGGAACGTGATTTTGAAAAGAAAAAGCTTGCGGCAGGTGAATTTATAAAAGGTTTCAGTGAACAGGAACAATGTATTCGTTTTATCTCGGAAATCTGGAAGGAATAAAGACGCGGGTATGGTAGAGAAGCTAATATCGATCGATATCTTGTTAGGCGCTTTTATGATCTATACGCCATTGAAATACCTTAGGTATTTATTAAGCCTGGCAATTCAAAGCTATTTGCTGGTAAAAGTACTGGCGATGAATAAATATGGGAAGAAGGCTACCAAGGCTACGGTTAGATATCTGTTTACGATGATGGCTATTGGGTTAATCAGTATTGTCTTTTTGTTTCTTGATGTGAAACCTACAGACGCGATAAACAGAATATTGCCATTAATCGCTATTTTCGGGTTTATTATTATTGCAGAAGAGCGGTTAAAACTTAATATTAATCTAATTGTATTCACTTTTGTCCGGTTATATGTATTTTTGGCATTTATAATGAATGTAAATAATATTGTGTATGAAGGGCTGTTCCGATTGGGGCAGCTCTTTTTATGCACATGGGCGTCCAAAG
>CASUON010000152.1 GCA_949457475.1 uncultured Lachnospiraceae bacterium | reverse complement strand
TTGCTCTTAATTATGCGGCGCTTTGTGTTTGCTCTTAATTATGCGGCTCTTTGTGTTCTCTCTTAATTATGCGGCTCTTTGTGTTTGCTCTTAATATTTTCATAATAGCTTGAGTTTTTCAAAAGCGCTATACAATCCGTCTTCTGTTACTGGCGGGCATACCATGTCGGCAATCTGCATAAGGGAAGGGCTGCCGCCGGACATACACACGCCTGTCCCCACAGCCTGGAGCATTTCCAAATCATTCATGCTGTCCCCAAAGGCAATCGTATCCGCTTTGGAAACGCCCAAAAAATCACAAAGCCTTTCCACCGCCTTTCCTTTATCAAAAGCTTTGCTTGACAGTTCCCCATTCACAATGCCGCAGGCATCCTCATCCTGGATACAGAAATCAAAATCCTCCTGTAGCAGCTGCATCGGTCTTTTTAAACGCTCCGCCCCACGGCTCATAAACGCCATCCCATAAATCGGCTCGCCATCATATTCGGACATAGGATGGATGCCCAATTCCTTTTCAATCTGAACCCGCCACCGCAGCAGCTCGCTGTTGGCTTGCGAATGCGCATTTTCCGCCAGAAATTCTTTGAACCCCTCGTCCGTATAACTATGATTCCGGCCCCCTATGGTGCGGTAAATGCCGCTTTCTTTAAAAACATCCAATACCATGGCCTGCTGCTTTGGGGTCATTGGGCAGTCATAGACCACCTGGCCGCCATATTCAATATATCCGCCGGCGCTGGCAACCAGCCCGTCAAAACCATACTGCATCACCGGAAAGAGCATCCCGTAATTGCGCCCGGAACACAGTACCACTTTGTGCCCCTTTCCCCTTGCCCTGGCAACCGCATCGACCGCGGACGCCGGAGGGACATTTTTCCCCGGTTCCGTTAGCGTACCGTCAATATCCAAAAAAATTAATTTCTGATCCATACTAGAATTCACGCTAAAATCCATGATAACCTCCCTTGCTAAATAAATGAAAAGCTTCAATATGTACTGGCAATATGCATTCACAATATGCGCGTTCAATATATACGCTTAACATATGCGCTCGATATGTACTCGCTTTCATTTTGTTTATTATATGTTTGAAAATTTTGTCTGTCAATGTAGAAAATCTCTTTTTCCGTTTTGTACAAATCCGTCGTCTTATTTTTGTTTATAATGCTGATTTAAAAATATTTTTGTTTGTTGTATTGACTTTCCGGCAATTTGCATGTTATTCTCCTCTCATGATGAACACGCGTACATCATGTAACATTATATGGTGTATCGAAATTATGATTTAAGGAGGAAACTATGATGAACTACGATTATGCAAAAATCGCAAAAGAAGTCATCCAGGCCGTCGGCGGCCCAGAAAACATCAAATCCGCCGCCCATTGCGCGACCCGCCTGCGTCTCATTGTTGCAGACCGTTCCCTAGCAGACGATGAAAAAGTTGGCGAAATTGACGCGGTAAAAGGGACTTTTTTCACTGCGGGGCAGTACCAGATTATCTTTGGCACCGGCCACGTCAACCGCGTCTATGAACAGATCACGCAGCTGGGTATTGCGGAAACTACTGCAAGCGAAGCGAAAGAGGCCAAAATGGACGGCAAAAACCAGCTGCAAAAAGCGATCCGCACCTTTGGGGATGTCTTTGTCCCTGTAATCCCCGCCCTGGTAGCCACCGGCTTATTCCTTGGTTTAAAAGGCGCGCTGCTTAACGACAACTTCTTGGCTTTATTCGGAATGACGAACGCCGATATTCCGCACACTTTTCAGGTTCTAGTAGAAGTGCTTTCCGGCACTACCTTTGCGTTTTTACCTGCTATTGTATGCTGGTCCACATTTCGCGTCTTTGGCGGTTCTCCGGTACTGGGGCTTATCCTTGGCCTGATGCTGGTTAATGGCGCCCTGCCAAACGCCTATTCTGTAACGGACCCGTCCAGTGGCGTAACTCCGCTTATGCTTTTGGGCTTTATCCCTATCGCAGGCTACCAGGGCAGCATCCTGCCGGCCTTTGTAGCAGGCGTTATCGGCAGCAAGCTGGAAAAGAGACTGCGAAAAACCGTTCCCGCAGTCTTTGACTTTATGATTACCCCTTTTTTGGTACTTTTTATTATGCTTATCCTCTCGCTGCTAGTCATCGGGCCGTTGCTGCATACGCTCGAAAACGTCCTGCTAGTCATCGTGGAATACGCATTGGAACTGCCTCTTGGTATTGGCGGCCTGATCGTTGGGTTTTTCTGGTCTATTATTACCCTTACAGGCGTTCACCATATATTTAATATGCTGGAGATCAGCCTGCTAGCAAGCACAGGTTTCAACCCTTTCAACGCCATTTTGTGCATGTGCGGCTTTTCTTCCGCCGGCGTATGCCTTGCCATCTCCATCAAGGCCAAAAAGAAAGAAATCCGCGCCATCGGCCCTAGCGCCACGGTATCAGCCTTGCTTGGTATCGGCGAACCCGCCTTGTTCGGCGTTATCCTGCGTTATGGCATGAAGCCGTTCCTTCTTAGCTGTTCTATCAACGGCGTAGCCGGCATGATTGCCATGCTGCTTGGAATGAAAGGCACCGGCAATGGCATCACCACAATTCCGGGTATGCTGTTATACATATACAGCCCATCCCAGCTGATTATGTATATAATACTTGCACTCACTGTTTTTATCTCCGCCTTCTGCCTGTGCTGGTTCTTCGCAGTGCCTCCAGAAGTCATGGAAACCGATGCCGCAAAGAAAAAAGATCTTCCAAAACCTGCGCCTGCACCTTTCCCGGATGTACTTGGCGCGGCGGCGCAAGGGACTTTTGTTCCTATGGAAGAGATTCCCGACCCGACATTTTCCCAAGGCATCCTTGGGGCATGCTGCGGCATCGAGCCTGAAACCGGCAAAGTATATTCCCCTATGGACGGCACCATCAGCCAGCTTGCGGATACGCTCCACGCGATAGGCATTGAAGCAGCAGGCGTAGAGCTGCTTATCCATGTAGGAATAGATACCGTATCCATGAAAGGCGACGGCTTTACCAGCCATGTAAAAGAAGGGCAGGCAGTAAAAAAAGTAGATCTCCTGCTGACCATGGACTTAGAAAAGATCAAGGCGGCCGGCCACCCTGCTACTATTATGGTAATCGTTACGAATTCTGACGACCTGGCGTCTGCGGAAGCATCCGCCTCCGGCAGGCTTATGCCTGGCGACCAGCTGATGCGCCTAAAAGCATAATCTGCAAGCTGGAATTCCAGGCATCGCACATTTTATCGAAACAGCAAAAGGGCGGCTCTTTTCATTCTTGACAATCATAAGTGTCTGGAATAAAATATTTTTATGTAAAGCGACAAGGCCAGCAGGATGAAAACTCATAATTCTTTTCGTCCCACTTAAACCACATGTCTCTGTAAACGAAGAAAGGAGGGATTGCCGTGGTCAGTATGCAGGATATTGCCGACAAAGCAGGCGTTTCCAGGGTCACAGTTTCCAGGGTCCTTTCCAACCACCCTTCCGTCAAGCCAGAGACGCGGCAAAAAGTACTCCACTGGGTGAAAGAGCTGGATTACGAGCCAAACCTCATCGCCCAGAGCCTGGCTGGAAACCGGACGAACATCCTTGGACTGCTTGTCCCGGAAATTGCCTACCCTTTTTTCAGCGAAATAATAGAATCTATTGAGAACCAGGCATTTTACGAAGGATACAGCATTATTATCTGCAACACGCACCGCAGCCTGGACAAGGAAAAAAATATTCTCGCCCAGCTGCGCCAGCGAAAAGTAGACGGCATCCTTGCGGTTCCGGTTTCTACAACGAAAAGCCGGCCTGCCTACCAGCGCCTGCAGGTTCCGGCGGTAATGATAACCAAGCGGATGGAGGGGTTTAGCAGCGTATATATTTCCCATTACAATGGCGGCCAGCAGATAGCGCGGCACTTCTTAAACATGGGTTTCCAGAAAATAGGATATATCGGCCCTACCAAAGAATCTACTTCCGCCCTAAAATACGCCGGATTCCAACAGTATTTATCTGCCAGCCAGATTGAACTGACCGATGTGATCGAATGCCCGGCGCCAAAAAACATGAACGCCAGCCTAGTCTATAAGCTAGTAAAACAATACGCGGCAGAATCCGGGCTGCATTGCGAAGCATATCTGGCCAACGACGATATTACCGCCTGTGAAGCGATTACCGCTTTCCGTGAATTAGGCTACGCCGTTCCACAAGACATTGCAATCGCCGGTTTTGACAACTCCCTGCTGGCTAAGGAAATCAACCCCAAACTTACGGCTTTGGCGCAGCCTTTGGATGAGATTGGAAAAAAATCCGTAGAAATCCTGCTCGATCAGATAAACAACGGCACCGAACCTAGTATGTATGAGTTGGAATCCCGCATTATTGCAAGGGAATCAACCATCCGCTTTGTGCCTGCATGACCGTAAAAAATTTAAAGAAAGCATGCAGCCTATCATGCATACCTATTGGCATTTCATTATAAAATCCCTAAATTCCTAGCCGCAAGCACTGCGTCCGCCTTGCCGGAGACGCCCAGCTTGCGGTAGTTCTCTTTCGCATGGTATTTCACGGTAGCCTCCTTCATAGAAAGCTCCCGCGCGATACACCCCATGCTCTTCCCCTGCGCCTGCAAGCGCAGGACGGACAGCGCCGCCTCGCAGAAATCCGGCGCCTTGGCAAGCTGCCTTTTCAAATAAACCGGGTAGCGCACCGCCACCATCCTTGTCTCATCCATAAGGCGGGTTAGCCACTCCTTATCCGGTATCTCCTTTTTCAAGAACGGCCTCCCCGCCGCCGTGAACAATTCCTGTACGGCTGCCCCTTCCTCACTGACAAGGCGGATAAACTGATAGCTGCAGGCTTCGTTTAAAGCAAAGAGAAATTCTTCCTTCCACTCCCCTCCAGCCCGGTATTTCGTAATAGCGCTTAAAAGGCTCACTTCCATACGAATGTAAGTCCGTTTGCATTTCTCCGCGTAATAGCGCAGCTTTTCCAGCAGCGCCTGCGCTTTTAGGTATTCCCCAAGCGAAAGGTAGCAGCGCACTTTTGTTAGGTAGCGGTAGCGCTCTAGGATGCAGAACTCCCTGTCCTCATCCGGCGCCTGCTCCATCCACGCCCGCACCGTTTCCCGGTCCCCTTGGTAGAGCGCAAGCCGGCACCGTAATGCCTTTATATTGGGCAGGAGCTGTACCGCGCCCTGTTCCTTGACACCCTGTTCAAAAGAAGAAAGGACTTCCCCCGCCGTCTGTATCTCCCCTTGGAGGGTGTCAAGCCGCACCTGCAGCCCAACGGCGGCAAAGGCGATCTCTGCCATACCGCCGCCCTCCGTTTCTATCCTGGCGCGGGTAAGGAGCGTTAAGACTTCGTAGGTATCCTCCCCTTTTTCATACAGGCTCTCGCCCAGCGCAACCTTCACAAGCCCTTTCCCGTACCGTCCAAGCACCCGCTCTGCCAGCCAGCCGATGGTGACGGCCAGCTTTCTATCCTCCCTGCTCCAATCGCAGAAGTCCTTGCCCCCGTTCATCGTACTCGGGCAATTGGATGTCACGGAAAATTCCGGCAGGCTCATCCCACGGTCAAGGATTAGAGCTGGCATCTTTTTTAGAATGTCGACCATGTCCGTGCTCCCCCGGTGGGGCAGGGCGATATCAAGGTAGGCAAGGCGGCTTACAGCTTCCCGCTTCTGCCCGCCTTTTGCGGAGGCTGCAAACCTTTCCAGCAATTTATACCAGTATTCGCTTTCCTCATCCTGCATCAGTAAGGAATAGAGCATGCTCATCCCGGCCATCAGCACGGGGCTTTCGCCTAGTTCTTCTTCTTCCATCTGCAAATAATAGCGGCGCAGCTCGAAATAATGGCCGTTGCCGGGTGTTAAACGGGCATTGCGTATTAAAAGCTCCCTGATCCGCTCCTTTTTCCCGCATTGCTCGAACATGGCAAGCGCTTGCACAATCTGCCCCTGCATCTCATAATATAGGCCTGCATTGTATGCGTGGTCCGCCCGCTGCGCCGGGTCATATTCCCTAGCCGTGCATCTGCGTAGCGCCCTGAGAAGCTCTGGGCGCAGGCGGTACACGCCGTCCTTGCAGGAGAGGAAGTTCCCTGTTTCCATTGCCCGCTCTATAAGCCCTGCCGCATGGCGGTCTCCGGTAACCATCTGCGCAAGGGGCAGGGTAAATTCCTCTGTCACGCTGACCTGCATAAGGAATTCCAGCAGATCCGAATCCCACTGTACCAGCACCTCTCTTTCCAAATATCCCGCAAAAGCCTCTACAATCTCATTTGCCAGCTCCGGGCCGGGGCGCTGCCCTTCCATCATCCGAAGGGCCGTATGCCGCACGACATAGGCGTTGCCCTGGCTCCTTGCCGCCACAAACGCCAGTTCCTCCCCTGTAATCGCAAGTCCCTGGGCGTCCATATAGGCAGATATCTCCTTCTCCCCAAGCCGCAGGTCGTCCTCCGTAATAACCAAAAACCCATCATTTACATACGTCTGCATCAGCCATCCCGAGATCGGGCTGCGGCAGATCAAGACCAGCCATATATCCCGCCGCTTTATCAAGGAAAGGACAGCCCTGCGCCCTTCTAGGTCTTTTAGCAAATGCAGGTCGTCCACCACTACCGCCCAAACGGTTTCTTGTTCCTTGCGCCGCCCGCCGGGCGATGGCTGCGATGCGCTGTCTGCCGCCACTGCCGTCATAATGGTTTCTTGTTCCTTATGCTGCCGCTGCGGGCGCTCCCCCACAGATTTCTTCCACGGCAGAATGGCGGGATCAAGTAGCCCCGCGGCGTCCTCCCCACAGGAAATATAACAGTACCTGCGCTTTGCCAGGTACTGTTTTACCAGCTCCGTTTTCCCGTAACCGGTGGCCCCGTAGATATAGACGGTCTGCCCAATCCTTTTTGCCGCACGCAGCTTTTTTAACGCGGCCTGCGGCGCGATATATCCTTTCTCCAAATGCATTTCTCCCTTCACATGCAAAAAACGGTAAGATGGGTTGCCATTTTCCTATTTTTTCATTATAATAATGTAGTTGCAGGCGGATACCAATAGGCTAACGGTCTACATCACAGACACCGGCAGCAAATACCATAGAAACGGATGCTTTTTGAAACTAAAAATTCTCCGCAAACGCCGGCCAATTACCAAAGGCATGCAATAATGCCTGCTAGAGCGTGTTTGAAACATCATTCCCGTGAAATGTAAAACACGTCTTACAGAAAGCATTTTTCAAACACGCTCTATATCTTTGGCCGGCGCTGCCGGAGAATGTCACATCACTCTGTTTCCGATTTCTTTAAAACAAAATAATCCGGATACTGCTCCATCAGGTGCGTCAAATCCATCTGATAATGGGCCAGATGGCGGGTAACCAGCATTTCCGCCATTTCTTCATCATGGCGTTCAATCGCGTATAAAATGTCCTCGTGGTCTTTGAGCGTACTCTCCCCCTTATCTTCGATAATCCCAATCGACAGCCTGCGGAGGCGGTCAAAATGGATCATCTGCGTTTTTAGGTTATCATAAACCCACGCCTTGTCAATCGAAAGGAACATCAGCTGGTGGAACGCGTTGTCAAGTGCAAGCGACCTGCCATAGTCCCCAGCGCTGACCGCTTCCTGGTATTCTTTTAGATTTTCCCGCATCGCTTCTAAATATTTTTCCGAAATCCCTTTGCATGCGAGCTTGGCAACCGCAATCTCAAGCACCAGGCGCATAAAACGGGATTCCTCCACCAGCTGGACGTCAATTTTTGCGATATAGCTGCCCCGCTGGGGCAAAACATTCACCAGGCCAATCCGGCTGAGTTCATTGAGCGCCTCCCGAATCGGCATCCGTGATACCGAAAAGCTGTCAACCAGCTCTTTTAAGCTGACCTTGCTCCCAGGGGCAAGGTCTAAATTCACAATATTATGTAAAAGCACACGATATGCATAATCATAAGCGCTTTCTTTGGGCAGCCATTCCAGAATCGTCATGTTATCCGTCCTCGTTCTTCGTTGATATTCTTCTATACGTTATAGAATATCATAAATCACAAGAAGATACTAGCTTTAATTTCGAATTTTACCCGTCGCTCCTGCCAAAGCGTTCCTTTTTATGGAGTGGGGATATCCCTTAAAAATGAGAACTAATATATCCAACAGTTAAATTCTGCAACAGTTTTTCAGTTTTGTGCTACCCGGACGCTGGAACCAAGCAGCAAGCCCTCCCGGATGTTCCAGCTTCGGGATGTAAGAAATTCTAAGCATTCTGCGTAAAAGTATCCATACCGGACGGACCGGAGATTGATCGCCATCCATGGCGC
>CASUON010000151.1 GCA_949457475.1 uncultured Lachnospiraceae bacterium | reverse complement strand
CCTACTATATCAGCGTGTCGGCGCTCTTTTTGTTTTTAACCGTGCAGTCCATTCAAAAACGCCGCTGGTCGGTCAGTGTAAAGCGAATTGGCATGGGCGTGTTTCATATCGGTTTTTCCATAGCTGCGGTAACGGCAGTTGTAATTTTCAACCTTGTGGCCGGCACGCTGCCGTCTACTTGGACAAATATCGATTGTACATCCGCGCAGCTGTACGGCATTACGGACGAGACAAAACAGGTGCTGGCGGGCTTAAACAATACGGTGGACATTTACGTCCTCGTCAACGAATCTTCGCAGGACGCCCAGTTAGGCGCGACGCTGCAAAAATACGGGGAGCTTTCTTCGGACGTAAACGTCATTTATAAAGACCCGGCGGTATCGCCGAATTTTTATCAAAACTACACAGAAGAAAATATTTCGATCAACAGCCTGATCGTTACAAGCGGCGAGCGTTCGAAAGTCATTGATTACAGCGACATTTATGAAACGGAGGTGGATTATCAGACGTATACGTCCCAGACGACCGGGTACGACGCGGAAGGGCAGCTGACCAGCGCCATCCAGTACGTAACGCGCGAGGATATGCAGACCGTCTATGAAATTACCGGGCATGGGGAAACGGCAATCAGCGGCAATTTTAAAGAGGCGATTGAAAAAATGAACCTCCAGCTGGCGTCTTTGAATCTATTGGAAACGGATACGCTGCCACAAGATTGCGAAGTGGTCGTAATTAACGGCCCGGCATCCGACTTTTCCAAAGACGACGCGGATAAGATGATCCAGTATCTGGCGGACGGCGGAAAAGCGCTGATTACAACGCAGTATACGTCGGAGCCTATGGAAAATTTTCAGTCTATATTAAAAGCCTACGGGCTGCAATTGGAAAACGGCCTGGTGATCGAAGCCGACCGGGGGCACTATAACCGCAACCCGATGTATCTGCTGCCGGAAATTGCGTCGGATGCCATTACATCCGGGGTATCCGAAGAGTACGTATACGTACCGTATGCGCAGGGGCTTACGTATTCCGAAAAAGGTGAGGATTACAGCTATACGCCGCTGCTAACGACTTCAAAACAGGCGTTTGTAAAAACGGATGTGCAGAATATGCAGACTTTGGAAAAAGAAAAAGGGGATATCGACGGGCCGTTTACGCTGGGCATCGCGGTTGCAGATGAAAAAACGCAGGCGCAGCTTATTGTATACACATCCACAACGATGTTAAGCGACCAGGCAGACCGAGACGTATCCGGCAACAACTCTCAGCTGTTTGCGTCGTCCATCAGCGCGCTGGCAGGGGATGATACGTCTTCTAGCTTAATTGTAATCCCAGTGAAAGCATATGATATGGAGACGCTGGCAATCCCGCAGGGGACGGTTTTAATAACCGGGCTATTGACGGTTATTATCATTCCGCTTGTGCTGCTAGCATATGGCATAGTGGTCTGGGCAAGAAGAAGAAAAGCGTAGGAGGTGGAACAAGCTACGATGCCAAAAAAACAAAAACTACAATTTGCTGTTTTATTAATAACCATCCTGGCGCTTATTGGCGCATATTTCGGGGTACGCGCTTATAATCAAAAACAGGAGGACAAAAAAGAGCGGGAAGACGCCGCCGCCACAATTTCGCTGACCTCTTTTTCGGCGGACAGCGTGGAAAAGATCAGTTATGATAACGCGGATGGCGCCTACCAGTTTGAAAAAGAAGACGGCGTTTGGAAAGAAAAAAACCATCCAAAGCTGGAGCTCGACCAGGACGCGTTTACAAGCTTTTTGGAAAGCGTCGGGTCGATTACCGCGCAGACGGAAGTAAATGTGCAGCCGGATACCGGTAAGGCGGATCCAGGCGCGGATGGAGAAGGAGACGCAAAGCCAGCCGCGGGCGCGGATGGAGAGGAAGATGCAAAGCCAGCCGCAGGCACGGATTATGGGTTTGACCAGCCGGAGCGGACGGTTATGATTACGACGACAAATGGGACTTCGTCGCTGCTATTCGGGGCAAAAAATGAGATGCTTGGACAATATTATGTCAAGACAAGCGAAAGCAGCAAAGCCTATCTGGTGGAAACATCCGTTTATGCACTGTTTGACCAGACCGCAAAGGATTTTAAGGCGGAAGAAGGGAAAGAGGAAGATAAGGGGGGAGAAACGGAGGCGAATGAAGTAGAAGATTCGAAATGATATAAAAAAATCTGCTTTTCCGCGACGGGTACAGGGTAAAAAAACACTGTACCCGTTTTTGTAGTGCGTTTATGTAATTAATTACGATAAATATAGACTTATACAAACTAATATGATAAAGTAATCTTGTGTTGCTTAATTGCCAAAAAGTACATTTGTTGACATATGCTTGATCTTGTACATAAAGGCTATGCATATGTGTAGTTAGGAGGTTCGCGATAAAGACAGGGTGTATTTGATAGTATAAAAGATAAGATAAATTAAAACTGAAAAAATGTAAATTATAAGGGGATAGGATGAGCAAAAAATATTATATTAGAGCAGATAATTTGCATACCATGCGCAGGTTGGGAGAAAATAGGAAATTTTATTGAGAGGGGGAAATTGTAATGATATTCAAAGGAACAAAAAAGCGGATGATAGGATGGCTACTTATATTGCTAGTATTTTTTTCAGTAGCCGGAACCGATATAGTGAAGGTTTCAGCGAAGATAAATTATAAAAAATATTATAATCCACGCTTTGATTATACAATAAAGTATCCGGCTAAATTCGGCAGGGAGCAATATCCTGCAAATATGGATGGTGTTATGATGTGTACAAAGAGTGGGAATGCGCAGTTGACCATGTCTGGCAGTTTTAATCATGTATTGGACGGCGAGCCGTATGATGGATATAGTTATTATAATAGCTATATGGAAGAAGATAGTGGGAAAAATAATTATTCTGGCAATAAGGGAAAAGATTTTGCGTGGCAGAGTTATAAAGAAGGAAATAAGACTGTGTATCATTATGTATTTATTACGCAAGAGGTTATTATGAGCTTTGTGATTGAGTATCCATCAAGCCAGAAATCTTTTTACAAAAAAGTGATTAAGACAATGAAGAAAAGTATAAGAAAAAATACAAATCCAACGCCATATCGTTTATATCAGTAAGAGTGGTATGATGCCCCGCAAGGGATTGGGTAAAAAAGCCCTGAACACCGCGTAAGCCGCCTTGTTCAGGGCTTTTCTTGGATGTGTCGTTTTATTGTTATATTTCACTAAAAAAGCGTTGCAATTTTATCAAAAGCGTACAATTGACATAAAAAGCAAAGTGTGCTATTATAAATCCAAGTTATTTAGGTGGATTGTTACTGGTTATGCAGGCTATACCATTCTCTTAACGATTGATGATTCAATATAAGGGAAGGGGTATAGCCTTTTCTTGTATTTGTAAAAGACTGTGGGGAAGTTCATATGGCGATGAAAGTAGTGAAAGTCATCAACAATAACATTATAAAATCATATGATGAGAAGCAGCAGGAAGTTCTTGTCATGGGCTGTGGAATCGGATTCAAAAAGAAACCCGGTGATGAAATAGATGAGGCGTTGATTGAAAAGATATATACGAATATTGATAAAACTACATCCAATCGGCTTATGGAATTATTAGAAAAAGTTCCGCTGGAACATATCCAACTGACCAATGGAATCATCAACTATGCCAGGACGGCGTTAGGGAAGAAACTGAATGACAATATTTATTTGACACTTACAGACCATATCAGCTTTGCCATTGAGCGGATGCGGCAGGGGATCATACTGAAAAATGCTTTGTTGTGGGAAATTAAGCGTTTTTACAATCATGAATTTCTGGTGGGGAAAGAAGCGCTTGTAATGATTGAAAAACGGCTTGGGATCGTGCTTCCAGAAGATGAGGCGGGATTTATTGCCTTGCATCTGGTGAATGCGTCGATGGATTTTTCTAGCATGGAACAGACAACGGAGGCGACAAAGATTATTCAACATATCCTGACGATAGTGAAATATCATTTTCATATGGAATTGGACGAATATTCGCTTCACTACGAACGTTTTGTTACCCATCTGAAGTTTTTTGTCCAGCGTGTTTTTAATGGGACGGTGCTCAATGACAGTGAGAAAAGCTTTCTGCGGATGATGGAGAAACAGTATCCGAATGAGTATCAGTGCGCGTTGAAAGTACAGGAATATATGAAAAAAGAGTTTGGTCAGGAGCTGTCGGAAGATGAACTGATCTATCTGACGATCCATATTAGGTGGGTGACGTCCGCACCTTAAACAGGGATTGTTACTGGTTATGCAGGCTATACCCGGATAAAGGCATTTAGGGGCTTTTATCTGGGTATTTTTTATGAGAAAAATAAGGAGGAAAACGTATGGATTACAAAAAACTCGCAGAAGAGATTCTGCAAAATGTAGGCGGTTCAGGCAATGTTTCCGGTCTGACGCATTGTGCAACACGCCTTCGCTTCAACCTGAAAGATGAGGGGAAAGCGAAGACAGACGTACTCAAAAAAACGAAAGGCGTCATGGGCGTTGTGAGTAGCGGCGGCCAGTACCAGATCATTATTGGGAGCGATGTGGCAAACGTGTACAAGCCTTTGAGCGACTTGTGCCAAATTACAGACAGCAAAGGCGGGGAAAGCGAAAATAAACAGTCCTGGGGGGCGAAAGCCATCGATACGTTATCAGGCATTTTTACCCCGATACTTCCTGCATTGACAGCGGCAGGTATGTTAAAAGCGGTACTGTCCTTGTTAGTGGCATTTAAAATCGTGGATTCTACCAGCCAAAATTATCAGATTATTTACTTTATGGCAGATGTGACGTTCTATTTTCTGCCAATTATGCTGGCAAATTCTGCCGCAAAGAAGTTTAAATGCAACCCATACCTGGCAATGATGCTTGGCGGAATTTTGCTGCATCCAAATTTTGTAAATATGGTAGCAGCATCCCAGGAAAGCGGTGAGGCAATCCGGTTGTTTATGATACCGATTTATAACGCCAGCTATTCCTCATCGGTAATACCGATTATCCTTGCGGTTGGATTTATGGGGCTGGTAGAACCTGTTGCGGATAGGATATCGCCAAAAGCAATTAAATTCTTTACAAAGCCGTTGATTACAATTTTGGTCACAGGCGTAGTAGCGCTTTCCGTCCTTGGGCCGGTTGGATATATTATCAGTAATTTCATTGCTGACGGAATCCGCGCGGCGGAGAGCTTTGGCTGGCTTCTTTCCATGGTGATGGGGGCGTTGTTCCCGTTGCTTGTTATGACGGGCACCCATTATGCGATTGTGCCAATCGGCATCAACAACCGTATGACGATCGGATATGATACAATGATCTATCCGAATAACCTGGCGTCAAATATCGCGCAGGGCGGCGCGGCCCTTGCGGTAGCATTTAAGAGTAAGAAATCTGATATCAAGCAGCTAGCCTCTTCTTCAGGGATCACAGCGGTTTGTGGAATCACGGAGCCAGCGCTGTACGGTATCAATGCACGTTTTAAAACGCCTCTATATGCAGCTGTAGCAGGCGGCGGAATCGGCGGGTTATTTATGGGGCTGTTCCGTGTTAGAAACTATTCAGGGGGGTCGCCAGGGCTTATGACATTGCCAAGCTATATCGGGGGCGACAGCTTAAGGGACTTGTACTTAGCATGCGTTGGCGCGGCAATTGCATTTGCGGCTTCCTTTGCGGTATCCTATATCTTATTTAAAGATCCAGTAGATGAGGAAGAAGAGATAGAAGGGGCAGGAGATGTAAAGTCAGGGACGCAGGCGCCTGAGGAAAAGAAGGAATATGCAGGGGGCAGGGGGCTGGCATCCATTTGTTCCCCATTGTCCGGCAAAGCGGTCCCTTTGAGCGAAGTCAGTGATCCGACATTTGGAGAAGAGATACTTGGAAAAGGCGTGGCAGTCATACCGTCAGAAGGAAAAGTTGTCTCACCGGTGAATGGAACGGTTGAGACGGTATTTGATACATTGCATGCAATTGGGCTGAAATCAGACGATGGGGTGGAAATACTGATCCATATCGGGCTTGATACGGTAAAACTGGGCGGAAAATATTTTACAGCCCATGTAAAAAGCGGGGATAAAGTAACGGTTGGAACACCTCTTGTAGATGTAGACCTTGTGAAAGTAAAAGAGGAAGGTTATGATATCATTACACCGGTTATTATCAGCAATTCGCCTGATTACGGCGATGTACTGGCCGTTACTGGACAAGAGGTAAAAGCAGGGGACGGACTGATAAAAGTTGTGAAATAGCAGGAAGGAGTGTCAGGGAAATGAGTGGTTTACCAAATGGTTTTTTATGGGGAGGCGCGACAGCCGCAAATCAATGTGAAGGCGGATATTTGGAAGGCGGAAAAGGCTTAGGGACTGTGGATGTGATTCCATGGGGCGAAGACCGCAGGCCAGTTATGCTTGGAATAAAAGATTACCGGACGCTTTCAAAGGACGCATACTATCCTTCACACGAAGCGATTGATATGTACCATCATTGGAAAGAAGATATTGCATTGATGGCAGAGATGGGTTTTAAATGCTACCGTTTTTCTTTTTCCTGGTCCAGGATATTTCCAATGGGCGAGGAAAAGGAACCGAATGAAGAAGGGTTGAAGTTTTATGAGGAAATGATCGACGAACTGCGTGCCCATAAGATTGAGCCGGTCGTTACAATTTGCCATTTTGACGTACCGCTGCATTTGGAACAAAAATATGGCTCCTGGAAGAGCAGAAAATTGATTGACGCGTATTTACGGTATTGTGAAGTGCTCTTTCAGCGGTTTAAGGGGAAGGTTACTTACTGGATCACGTTTAACGAGATCAATATGCTGATGCATATGCCTTTTATGGGGGCTGGCATTTCCATCCGGGAGGGGGAAGACGAGCTTCAGGTAAAGTACCAGGCAGCGCATAATGAATTGACAGCCTCCGCACTGGCGACAAAACTGGCACATGAAATCAATCCGGAATATAAGATAGGCTGCATGCTGGCTGCAGGGCAATTTTATCCATATACCTGCAATCCACAAGATGTATGGGATGCCCTTAAAAAAGACAGGAATAATTACTTTTTTATTGACGTGCAGTCCAGAGGGGAATACCCTGCTTATGCCAGAAAATATCTGGAACAAAATGGGATTGTATTGGAGATGGAATCGGATGATGAACAGATTTTAAAAGAAAATACCGTAGATTTTATTGCGTTTAGCTACTATGCTTCGCGTCTGACCAGCGCTGACCCAGATGCAGGGGAATCTACAGGTGGGAATGTCATTAAGTCTTTAAAAAACCCTTATCTGCAAGCAAGCGAGTGGGGATGGCAAATTGATCCAATAGGGCTGCGTATCACGCTAAATACCCTGTATGACCGATACCAAAAGCCATTATTTATTGTAGAGAATGGGCTTGGGGCTGTTGACCGGATCGAAGAAGATGGGAGCATCCAAGACGATTACCGTATTGCTTATCTGGAAGCGCATATCAAAGAAATGATGAAAGCAGTACAAGAGGATGGCGTGGAGTTGATTGGTTATACGCCTTGGGGCTGGATCGACCTAGTAAGTGCGTCTACTGGCGAAATGAAGAAACGGTATGGATTTGTTTATGTGGACAAAGACAACAAAGGAAATGGAACATTGCAAAGGCGCAAAAAGAAATCTTTTGACTGGTACCGGCAAGTGATTGCCACAAATGGAGAATGCCTAAAATAGTGGTTTCTTTGGGCTGGAAAGGACATATAAATAATGATCTAGACACGGGTAAACCGTTGTTTTGGATCTGGAAAGATTTCGCGTAAAAACAAAAAACACTGGCAAAGGGGAACACTTCGTAAAGGGGTTGTTTCCCTTTTGCTTTGTAATCATCCAAAAAGGCAGATCGCCAGGCCAGCCACAATCGCAAAGAGAACCCGCAAGTTCTTGACACCGTAGTAAATTTATAATATTGTATTTTTAGTAAAAATATTTTGTGGCGTTTGCCATATGTCCATGCGGTCATGACAACCAGCCCATTGCCTGACGAAACCATCGGAAGGCAGTCCTGCCGGCTGGAAAACTGCGGGTGGGCGGAAAGGAAGTATGGTAAATTTTGTTATTGCATTGGAGTGTTTTGGCATATGCCTGATCATGATAGCGCTGCTCCTTTTGCTGAACGGGGATGGAGCCAGGGAACAGAAATTGCTGATCTTGATTATGTGCGGGTCATTAGCGCAGAATGTAGGCTACTTACTGGAACTTACCGCGCCTACGGTAGAAGCCGCCATGGCGGCAGTGACGGTAGAAAATGTAGGCTCTGCTTTTGTACCGTTGTGTTATTG
>CASUON010000150.1 GCA_949457475.1 uncultured Lachnospiraceae bacterium | reverse complement strand
TGCCGGATAACAACCTATTATTTTTCTTTTGATAGTATATCCTGCATATCCCCACTCCGTGAAAAGTAACAAAAGCGTTATGATTTGAAAAAAGGTTTCTGCATCCCGGTCTGTAGTGTTTTCCATTATTTCCATATGCTCTACTCGCCACATTTACTTTGCCCCTACAAACGGTAACTTTACGGCTTCATCTTTTACAGCAGACTTACCAGACGCAACCTAGTACTCCATCCAGACAGAAATTAAAGTAAGGAACTGTCTGGTTCGTAGCAATGCTAGGCAAAATTTCAACGGCGATGTGGTTCCATCGACTAGAAATTTTAACGACGCAGTGGTGCGGAGCAGGCAGTTCCTTACTCTGATTTCTGTCCGGATGGAGTACTAGGTGTATTCGGGACTTCCACCCGTTAGAGCGCGCCCATGGCGCGCAAACTGAAAAAGGGGCGGCACTGCTCAAAAGTACCGCCCCAGCTTTGGGACATTTTGCCTCAAACTGGAAGTTGAAAAATTACTGCAAAATCCATATTTGACCATTTGGCATTCGTGTCCAGCTTCCCGGGATTATTTCTGTAATCTCCCCTGTAGGATATTTTCGGACAACAATTTCTTCCCGATATTCCGGCTCTTCGTGCCACTTGCAAAAATATAGCTGGTCGCCTTTTCTATCGACAAAAGTCTCGGGTTCTTCAATCTCCATTTCCACTGTCTCCGGCCAGACAATTTGAAACTTTCCATCATTTGCTTGCCGGGTCAGCATGAGAGGATAGCGCCTCAGCAACAGATTATAGCAGTTTTCAACTGCGGTTACAGGCAGCGTGGCAATTTCAATGGTTTGGTCTTCGGCATCGTCATATTGAAAAATGTGGAACGTTGACTGTGGAAAATCAGCCAATAATATTTGTATTTTCCCATCACACGAAATTGGCCGTCCAAAATATTGCCCAGGCTTTCCTTTGATTGGTTCAACAACACGACCATCAGGATAATGGACGAATATGAGACAATTACTATTTACGGGATGATGGTCCCGATACAGTTCCTCGGCCTCATACAAGTCCCCATGTATATAATCGGTTCCCCAGTACCATTCGCAGCTCCCATCAAGTGGTTCAATATAGGTAATGCCATGTGCGGCAATTGTTATCATTGCAAACCTCCAAATTTTTCTTTTATCTCTTTTCTGGGAAGGCAGATGTACGTCCCAATTTGTACCCTAAGGGGCATGCTATGGGAGATTTGCGCCAAATGAAGGGCGCATGCCCTCGCTACGCTGGAGTAGGTCCTAGCGGGCTATGTAACCCTGAATTTGACACAAATATCGCGCAAAGTGACCCTCTTTACCCGCCCACGCCGTTTTAGAAAGACGCTGGCACTGCAATCTGATTAACTGCATTGGCCTTGACGACTTTACCCGCCCGCGCTGTTTTGGAAAGACGCTGGCATGGCGACATTGAATAGCTCCGTGCCCATTTTGAGCAGCGCTATCGGAGAAAAAGACAAGCAATATTAAACGTTATTTATGGACAATTCCTTATATTTAACTTCCCTACATATACATACGACTGTGGCGTATAGAAAATATTTATCTGTTCTAATGGTACTGCCCTGCCATACCGCACAACATGCCCAAGCTGATAGGCCCCTGCAAATGGGTTTTTTGCAAAATACGCGGCAAAATACTCCCATGAAATTCCCGACTGTTCTTTCGTTAAGTTCCATAAACGTTCTTTTTGCATGATAAGCTTGGCGGTTACTTCTGTTTCCCCTACAATCCCTTTGACCGGCGCAGTTGCGTAAAGATATATCTTATGTATATTTTCCAGGCACAGCTGCTTTCTATATTCATATTTTTTGTAGCCGTTCAATATCGCTTCCGCAAAAACCGGTTTCACTGGCAATACGATATTTCGGGAAGAACAAAGCGTTTCGTCCTGCACGATTCCTGAAATTGTGACAATGCATACATCAACCGGCAGCTTTTTCGACAATTCTTTCGCATAGCGTATTTCCTGCTCCTGAAATTTTTCTATCCATGCAGCCTCCCAATCAACTAGGCCGCTTTCTGAGATATGCGATTTCATCGTCCGGGCGCTACCTGCAAACACAGGCAAGCCGCTTTTTCCCATATGTACTTTCATCGCCTGGGCATTGCCCGTCAATACAATCAGACAGTCCATATTTAAAGTACGCAAAAAATCCAGCGGCAGCCTTCTAACCACGCCAGTTTGGTCCATCTGACATAAATTGCCGTTTATAACAAGCGAATCCTGGCATTTTCTAAGATCCGGCAGCTGGCTGGCGTCGGCTACCTGCCTGCCTGTTTTTTTCGCTAAATTTTTACAATATTCTGTTTTCCAATTCCCATGCACTCCACAGACAAAGATCATGAAAACCTCCCAAAAAAAGCTATCTGTACAGATAGCTTTTACGATCACACTTTGATTAACTTTTTATTTATAAGACATGTTTTTGTTTTCCATTTACCTTTCATCCGAAAATATCTGCAGCTGAAAAATAAAATCTGCCTTTTCTTAAACAGCCTTCTTTTTCACACCAGTTTTTGATACAGTTTTCTAAAAACTTATTGAAATCATACCCACCGCAACGTCTGAATTTATCATATAACACCTGTATATCCAGTAGTTTCATTTTAGGGAAAAGCACTTTCCGCTCCGGCAGCAGCCCATTGTATACAAGCTCTGTACCAAAAATACGATAATAATTCCATTTTTTTTGTTCTAATGAAAATCCATAATAATCAAACAACGGCTGGAACTGATGCTGTTTCCTTTTGTTAATCGTAATCATCGGCCTGTCGTCCTGTAGCCATTCAAAGCTGCATTCGACTAGCCGCCGCCCAATCCCCTGCTTCTGGAATGGTTTTGCAACGCGCAACGTGCAGATTTTTTTCTCCCACTCATTTGATTTTAGTATCGCAATCCCTGCGATGGATAGCCCCATTTCGCATATGATGATTTCCCGTCCGCAGACAAGCTCTTTATTAGTATGAAAAAGCGCGCCATACCATTGTTGAAACCCTGGATACTCCCATGCCAGCTGGTTCAAAAATCGATCTATTTTTTCATAATAAATAGCTTTTTCAAATGAAGAGAGAACAGAATACTTATAATATACACAATGATTTCCCGTTGTAATCATTTTGCTCCCCTCCTTTTTAAGTACTTATTATACCATTTATAAAAACGATATTCAATAACTATGTGAATGGCTATTAATATTTTTTCCCGCGCCAAATAACAAATAAGATCGCAATACTAAATCCGCCCAGTCCAAATACCCAAAACCAAATTTTATCGGCTGGCCAAAGCGCATTTAATCCGGTCACAAGCATACTGCTCAATACCCCTAACGCCACAACGCTCAACGCATACAAAAATATCGTTTCTTTTTTCGCCCTTGAATAATTCACTTTTACTAGGCATGCAAAAGCTTCGCATCCCTTTCCACTACTAGCTTTTTCTTTCCAATGGTACGCAAGCACATGGCCGCTCGTAAAATCAATATGCGCGCCTAGATAATCGTCCCATAAATCTTCTTCCAACTCTCTGCATGTCATCGTTTCTTTATAGAAGGAGACCAGGTCATAGGACGACGGAACCATAACCAGAAAATGCACATCGTGGAATATTACCCATTCCTGTTTGTTTACAATAATCTCTGCCCGTATCTTTTCATCGATATTGCGCTTTTCATTTACCTTAAAATCGATAATCCGCGTGCCCGAAAACGCGCTTTCAAACGACTTATTCAACGGCTCGCTATCAAAATAGAAATACTTTTTTAAAGCTGTGGATTCAATCCGGAAACGGATATATATGGTATCCAGATCTTTCAGTTTTTCCACTTCCTTTACATACGTGTAAAATTTCTGAAACTGAAACGTGATCTGCGTGCCACGGCTCTCCTCTTTTTCTACCTGGTACACATTTTTGATTACCTGTTCCAGCGGGAAGATCAACAGCGTCTCTTCATGTTCCGAAATGTTTACAATCGTATAACTATCTTTTGTTTCAATCTCACAATCCGAATTAAAAATGATGTTGGCGTTATTTTTGGTTTCCAGCTTCTTAGACAAGTCTGATACTGCATCCAGAGAAAAGGGGCAATAAAAGGTGACGTAACCCAGCTTTGCATAGCCTTTGATCTTCAACCCGATATCCAAACATGGATTTTTTATATTTTCTTTTGTCTTCTTTTTATTATTCAGACAGTCCTTTACTTTAATATCTTCCAAAGACCAAAAATTCACATGCAAGGAAAACTCCGGCGTGTTATCCGTTTTGCCTGAAGACGCGCCATTTTCTTTCAAATGTCCATTCTCCTGATCCGCGCCTGTCCGCGCGCCCTCTTTCGGATGCTCCGGCCCTTTTTCCTGGTACATCCGGTACCATAATCCAAAACTTTTCATCTGTACTTATGCGCTCCTGTTTCTTGTCTGTTTTCGACACTGGTTTTTAACATTTTACGTTTGTGGTTATTATATCACAATCCGCTTGCCAGCCGCAACCAATTTATAAGCGTCTATTATTGGAAATAAGGGTAAACACTAAAAAAACAAAAATAATGGCATAATGCCAGACATATGAGCAAATAAATAGCCAGAACACGGTAAACGCATGATTCAACCGTTGACCGGCATGCACCTCTTGAAAAATACAAGAAATTCTTGAAAAGTATTAACGAATAGTATTTTGTATGCTAATATATAATCAAGTTAAGGGAATAAAGAAAAGCACATTAATAACTGAATAGAGATGCGCGTTGGAAAGTGGGGAAATATGACCGAAGAAGAAGTAAAACAGAATCTTATAGATAAATATGTTATGCTATTATAGATTAAGGCGGCAGAAACAGGAACGAATAAACAATTAGACATTCAGCTTGCGGTTACAAAATTAAAATTGTCATTATATAATATTGATATTAAATCAATTGAATAATTGATACTTGCAAATTGAAAAAAGTTTCATAAAAGCGTAATCTCTATTGAATTATCAATGAGGATTGCAACTCCTATTTACAACTGGGGCATGAGCCTTGATACGGTAAAATACCAAGAAATGCAAAGTTACAGCTTTGACCGAACTTTCCCATAACGGTATAATGAAGCCAAGAAAGGACGGTGGACGGTATGAGGGAAAGGAAAAACCATTTATATGTGGACAGCCAAGAACGGAGCATTTTATTACATAGCCTTGTGGAGATCTTTTCCATATTTAATTGATAAATCTAACTACAAAAACAGAAATGAGAATGCATAAGAAACACTCTCAGTTCTATTCGACCTCTCCCGATTCGATTCTATATACGCAAAGCTTTTATTTCCTCACAGGTCAATCCAGTATCTTCTACAATTTCATCAATCGGTCTATTACGTGTAAGCAATTTTCGGGCAAATCCAACTTTTTCTTCATGTCTTGCATTGTGTAATGCCTGCGCTTCATCATGCCTTGCTTTTTCCCTGAGCCGTTCTTTTTCACGGAACTCTGACGAAGCCGTAATCGTATAATAAGCATTGATCGCCTGGCTCATAACCGGCACCTCCATTCCCTTAATTCTTTCCAGTTCTTCTTCCGTATCCGCTTTGAATAACAAAAGCCACAGCAGCAGCATATCCTCCTGGTTCGCATCATCCGGCAGTTTTGGAAACTCAAAGAAATGGAACCCCATTTTATCCGACAGCAGTGTATGGCGCATGGTTTCCAGCGGCTGGAAGAAAGAATGGTATTCTTCACATTCAAACAGTGTGAAATCTATAATACTGATAATAATTGTCCTTGGCAATTCAGAATAGCCCTGCCCGGTAAGCAGCGCGGATGAAAACTCCCTCGCCCAGTAATACATCACCCTCTCTGGGTAATCGCCCTCATTGCTGACCTGCACCTCCAGGTCGACCTGCCGGCCGTTCACCGTCATATTGATATCCAGCCTGCAGAACTTGTCGCCAAGGTTTTCCGGCGGCATTTCCGGATTTTTTATCGTGAATGTTTCAATGCTTTCCAGCGGAATCCCAAGAAGTTCTGCAACCAGTTCCTTCAAAAGTTCCGGATACTTTACAAACAGCATCTTGAACAGCGTGTCAGTTTTAAAGTGTACCGTAGTTTGTTCATAATATTTCTCCTATATCTGGCTGTGGCTTCTTTGGAACAGGACGGCCGCACAGGGTTAGCCCTGCACGGCCGCTGCTGTATGACGCTTTTTATATTTTCCATCATACATACCCGCTCCTGTTACCAGTCATTGTACCATACTTTCCAAAAGGCAGCCACACAAATTTACAAAATTCATGCCCCGGCTTCCGGCCAGCCTTTTCTGCCAGCGCCCCCAAAAGTTTCCTCAAACCATCTGTCTTTCATAAGGTTTGTCCCATTTGACACCTCCAGCGCCAGCGTAATCAAGTGCCATTCCGCATACGATGCGGTCATGTACGCCGCTTTCCAGGTACTCATCATATTCAATAATCAGTCCGGTACCGCCTCCGTGCGGCTTCTGCCTTTCTATTGATAAAAGCCTGACGCCGCTTAACGGCACACATATCCTGTCACTGTCTGCGGCATCAATGAATAGGAAGCACCTGCCTGTAAAACTGTCTGCAAATATATCTGCGGCAAATGTTTCCGCGGCATCAAGAAACAGGCTGTAGTATATGTCAGAACCCTTTGTCCGTATCTGGACAAAGGCATCGTTCTGGATCGTGTAATGGCGCCATTGACATCACATGCTTTTTTATCCAGGCTGACCACGCATCCCCCTGCATCCTCTTCATGTGACAATTCAGATATCCCGCGGGCCTCCAGCAGGTCGTCTTCCTTTGCCACAAATTTAGAAAACGGTCCGGCGCCATCCATATCATAATGATTCTGGAAAAGTTCGCTTATGAACACGCCCGGGCTGCTGCCGCATTTCTCCACCATTACCCCTTGTGACCAGCCTTTCGCCTTCCGTGCTTGGCGAATCCTTTGCCCCATTTTGCGGTAATCCAGCTCCCGCATAACATACCACCTTCCTTACATCTAGATAAAACAGATTTCGACCTCTAATGCAAAACTACAACTTACCTATCATTTCCCCCAATGTACGAAGATCTGACGCGAGGATCTCCAGTTCTTCCCGATCCAGGCAATTACCAAGCATACAGGCGACCGAAGACAGGGCATACAAATGATTGCCATTAGCCATTTATGTGCCACCTTTGTTTTTTATAGTATATGCAGTATGCCAGCAGCTGCACAACGTATTCATGCCTATTATTTTTACGAAATTTTAAATTTTATGTAGTATTTGACGTAAAAACCGTAGTATATAAGTGAAGACGGAAGGAGGCGAGAGGAATGGTCGAAGATAAGAAAATCATTGCATTGTTTTTCGAACGCTCAGAACAGGCGCTACGGGAACTGGATCTTAAGTACGGGAAAGTCTGCCATCAGCTTTCATACAACATTGTAAACAGCAGGCAGGATGCGGAAGAGTGTGTCAACGATGCTTACTTAGGTATATGGAACACAATCCCTCCGGCAAAACCATCCCCATTGTTGACGTATCTTTGCAAAATTGTCCGGAATATTTCATTGAACATCTATTGGAGCAAAGAAGCGGCAAAACGAAGCAGCACTTACACAATTGCAATGGAAGAGATCGAAGCCTGTATCGCAGGCCCGAACACAGTAGAAACTGAGATGGAAGCCAACGAGCTAGCCCGTATGATTGAAAGCTTTTTGGATACCTTGACGGCTGAAAACCGCGTTATCTTCATGCGCCGCTATTGGTTTTCAGACAGCTACAAGGACATCGCCGAGTTTGTAGGGCTGACGGAAAAAAACGTCTCCGTTAGGCTAACTCGTATTCGCAAAAAAATGAAAGCCTATCTGGCCAAAAGGGAGGTATTCGTATGATTTCAAAGAAATTTTCTGAAGCCATGAGCGAACTTGACAGCAAGTACGTGGCTGAAGCTATCCATTACAAAAAGAATTTAAAATGTCCTGCTTGGACAAAATGGGGGATAGCTGCCGCGTGCTTTTCTGTCATTTTTTTTGCAGGAATGTTTGCGCTTCGAAGGAACAATATTTCATTCGTCTCTATTAGTATTGGGGGCATAGAAAGAAAATACAAAAATATATACGTTGCAGACAGCGAGCTTTCCATAGAGTGGCCGTGGGAATATAAAACCATCGTAGAACAATATACAACCTTAAATCTGAATGGCAAAGAGTACCTCTCCAGAGGCTGTTCTGTGGACGCCTCGTCTGTCAGCGGGTTCATTGGTACATTTGATGTGGCAGGATACGATGAGAATACGAATCAGAGCCATAAAATAGCGGGTGAAGCCTACCGGATTGGCGGAATTTGCGAGGACCGTATTGTGGCGGT
>CASUON010000149.1 GCA_949457475.1 uncultured Lachnospiraceae bacterium | reverse complement strand
TACTTTCCGCCAGTCACGTAAAAACCCTATTTCAATAATGTCAATCTTAGCCTCTGCAAGACGATGTGAAATCTCTTTCGTTTCCTGGTCTGGAAATGCACAGTTTATAATACGTCCTCCATCGCGTAACGTACAATCCAACACTTTTACATTCTTCATTCCGATTCCCCTTGCTGGCTAAAATACGACGCCACTACTTTAGCAAACGCAAAGTCCTCCGCCGTATCAATATCCACAGCTTCCAACTGAGACGTTTCATAGATATACGGATGTTTACCAATCCTTTGCCCCAACTCGGTAAACACTTCTTTTCGAAAAATAAAAAATGCCCCGGTTTCCATATAAACAGGAGCAATATCTTGTGTCCGCACAATATTTTTCATATTATAATTAAGTGGTTTTCCATCCATCCACATATAATCTTGGAATACCACAGCAGAAAAAGCGGAATCATACTCGCCGGAAATTACTTTTTCAAGTGCATTTTTTATAGACTCCTCTTGCGTGAATGGCTGCGTCACATGCGTAAGAATATAAATATCAGCCTGGACATCCTTTATAAACGCATCAATAATTTCAAGCCCCTTAACCTGAAAGCCATCCAAATATGGGTCACGTTTTAAAAAACGCAGCCCCATCTTCTCATATGGCGCAAGATAAGGCACTATGGCTTCGTCACTGCAATAAACGTATTTTTCATCAATGCTGTCTATTTTACTGATTGTGTGAAATAGGTAGTCGCAAGTGGGACGTCCATTTAGCATTTTCGTATTCTTTCCTGGAAATCGTTGATTATTAAGTTTTATTGGTATAAAGGAAACAACCTTCATCATACTATCCTCCATTAGCCTTTATGAATTGCTGCTTCAAACAGTTTCCTAAAACTATTTCTTTTTATCCACAGATACGCAGCCATAATCAAAATACAAAACGCATACCGATATATTGCAAGATCGGTCAGAATGCAGCTGGCAGCACAAGCAATCGATACCGGTATTATACTTTTGTATAATCTATTTACTTTCACTGGAAAACGATCCGCAAGCCTAGCAACCGCACATCTATGTAGGCAAAATAGCATCCCATTGCAAATAAGGGTAGCTACGGCCGCACCCTGCATATCGAACTTCCTTATAAGGGGGACGTTAAGGAGCATATTGGCGATCGCAGTTATAGAGGTAACAGATGCGATTATTTTTGTATTACATGCGTATCTCTCAAAATCGATAAAGAAAATGCTAATTGAATTTATAAATCCTCCGAAAACCAAAAGCGCAAGACACATAGCGTCAACTGTATAATAGCTTGGAACCATTTTTCTAAAAATATCCGGAGCTAAAAACATATAGCAGCAATACAATACAACATATAGTTGTGTTATTTCATGTACGCTTTCGTTTATGCTTTCTGATTCTCCACATTTTAGCATATCCAAATATATAGGCGTAAAGACATTTGTTACTGCCTGTACAAATAGATACGGTATGAGCGAAATAGTATCGGCAACGCCATATACTGCGGTATCAGCATAGGAATAATAATGTTTTAACATAAGCTTATCAACGCTTGTAAATACCTTTCCAGCTAGCAGATGGAATATCATCGGTATCCCAAGGCTCATTTCCAATTTCCAATCGTCTGCATTTATTTTAAGTTCTTTGTCCTTGCAAAAATAATGCAAGACAAATATAATCACGCAAATATATATCGTACAGTCACCAATCGCTTTGCCCGCATAAGGCATATCTTTTTGCCAAAGGGCGCCAAGCAGGCCTGCAAAAAAACAGAACACCGCAACGCCTACGGAAAAGCGGGCATTCCTTTTCGCCTGCCCCGTTTGAATCGTGTAGACCGAATAAACGCTTGCACAAGAATTGCCGTATGATTGAATCAGTAAGAGCGGAAGCATAGCAGCCGGTAATTGCAATATTCCCAAAATGCCAGCGGAAAATAACAGGCAGATACAGGATATGCAAAAAAAGGCGATTACCGAAAACAGCATCGCATTTCTCATATACCTTAAGAATATACCCTGTTCATACTTAATCTTTACGCTAGGAATCGTACCGCTAACTTGGAATCCAATAAAAACCGCAAAGACATTGATCCATGTCGTATATACAGTATAAATTCCATACGCATCCACTGACATTAATCTTGACAAAACAGGCAGGGAAAGGTAATTCACACCCCTAAGCAATACTGCCCCCAACAGGTAAACGCAAAAATGTTTCAGAAATGTTCGTTTCTTTTTGTTCATATGTTTTATTTTTTTGCAAATATTCGGCTGCGGCCGTGAATCTTTTCCATTTAAGTCCACTATTTTTTCTATATAAATATGCAAGCGAGAATACAAACATATAGTTTAAATATACATAATAAGATACAAAGGAAAACACAAAAGAAATCGTGGCATAATACAGGATAGCTTCATCTGCCTTGCTGTAGTTTCCCTGGTTCAAATTACGGAATGACTTTGCCAAGATTGATACAATAATCGTATAAAGTACAACGGTATATAAAACACCATATTTTGTGAAAAAACTAACCGGGCTTACATGGACATTATGATGGTTACGTTCCAAAAATGTACCCGCAATATCAAGTACAGTATATGTAAATCCGTTCCCCATGCCAAATAGGTAATACACAAAACCTTTTTTCATCGCTTTCAAAGAGCTTATTACTTCATACATCCTGCCGTCAGCATATATATCAAAATTCTCAGAAAAAGGATTCATTTTTGAAATCCTTCCAAATAGCCCGCGCAGCTGTACTGGGAGCATCGATATCCTATATGTATTCTGCGTATAATACAACACAAAACAGACCAGTGTAGCAATGAGCACCGACAGGACGATTACATGCCTTTTCTTTACTTTTTTTCCAAACAAAACAATACACGTAAATAATGCAAGAAGGCCTAAAAGTATCCCCCGCTTGCCGCCCCATATATACCATAGGAAGGTAAAAAAAGCCCTCATCCATTTCTTTTCAGCAAAATAGACACAAAATGCAAAGGCCATTGGAACTATACTTAATCCAACGCCCCAATGCACATATCCCATTTCGACTAAAACAGCCTTAAAAATAACAACGGCAGCCATTATCATGCATTGTATGTCAGCCAATCGAATCAGTGCTATATCGCTGAACATACAGGGCTTTGTCATAAAAAAAGCAAACATAACCAAAAAAACAAAAGCATTATAACAGTCTCTTATCCAATAACTGTTATAACCATTTACCAAAATCCCCCATGGCACTTCCATAAGCGAAAGAAATAAGAGCATCTTAAATCCCGCATTCACTTTTATTTTCCTAGAATACGCGATAAAAAAAACAACCGTTAACAGGGCAACAGCTGCGTTCATATAATTCACAATAATATTCGTGTTATAGATATGCGCTAATCTTACCGTTCCTAGAATCTGCTGTATCCCGCTGTTTGCAAAAAATATAAAAAACAACAATTTTGCACTGCCTACCCTATATTGCCTCATTGGAAGAATACCCTTTCCTCAATATCGTTTACTATTTTGCTTGAGCCATCCCCATTATAATCGCCAAATTGTTCTTTTATAAATGTAACACGGTTTTTCAAATACCTTTTTCTTATATTGCCGTAATGCAAAAAAACATCCTTTAACTCCTTTTTATTGGCTACATTGCTGCATATCTTTTGATCCAAATACGCTATCCCATCCCTTGTTATCTTGTCATAATGAATACTGACAATAGGAACCCCAATGATAATGCTTTGCAATAAAGTAGAAGATATAAATGAAATAACCAGGTCACAATGCGGGATGATATCAATGGATTGACATTCATCCCGCAATACTTTTATCCATTGAAATTTTTCATATTTCTTAAACCTTTTCATCCCTTTTTCCCTTGGATGCAGTTTTATAGTCAAATTCACCTTTAATTTTTCCTTACTTACAATGTTAATGATGTCTTCTATTACGATAAGGCTTTGTTCTGTATAAGCATCTGGCGCCGTCATAAATATAACGTTGTTTAATCCTTCACTTTTATCCGCTGTATTATATAAAAAATCATATCCGCAAGGGCCTGCTAATACGTACCTTTCTTCTGGCTTTGCATCTTGCAGGCTGTCTGTTAACGATTTTGATGACATAAAATATATATCATTCCATGAGGTCCTGGGCCTAAGTTCCAGCCTCCCCTGCTCTACTGCCGCTGAAAAAACAGCGTTGCGTTTCGCCCATAACGCCTGCGTTGCGGCAGGCCACGCGCTCGTCTCATTATTCAAAATCATTTTTACTTTCGATTTCCCCGCCCGCTTGATCCTGTCCAATATCCGCTCCAGCAACCATATATCAAAATAATAGTGCTCACATTCTTTCATTAGCAGCCGAAGGTTGCCGCAATGATACACCGATAACACCGCGTCCGTATACGCGCCTTTTATCGTTTTCACAAATGCCTTGGCCGCAAAAAATCCCTCCACAATATCTCTAACATACAAATAACGATACATATCTACATATCTTTCCTGCATATCTTCTAACTTTTCCCTAAGCCCATGCATCGTATAATTTTCATAGGCCATTATTACAGGACTGATCTTTTTGCTCTCAAGCATTTTTCTATAGATGGGTAATAAAGTATCAATTTGCACCGGCGTCCTTATCATGATCCAGCAATTCCATTTTTCCAGTTTAAGTTTCTTTTTCTGTTTCCATCCAAATCCCCTCACTGCTTTATGAATCTTTATGCCCACCTTGCCAAACATAATAAGTTCCCTTCTCAGGCCCCTAGTAAATTGGATAGGAATACTTTTATCTTCTTTCCAGGCTATTTTGAGCCTTTTCGAAAAATATCTCCAAATATAAGGATTGACAAACCATTCCCTTCGATACATCATGTGAAACGCCTGTTCAGCCTCGCCTAGGTTAATACCAGAAAAGAATACCTTTCTATTGCCACCCCTTAACACAAGTTCATCCAGTTTGTATTTTTCGACAATCTTTTCAATTTGTTTTACAACGTTAACTACAATGCCGACCTCACATTCAAAAATAGTATTTATGATTGCCATTGGATGGCTGTTTTCTTTGATTTGTGGATTCTGCAAGTAAATGCTGTCCACTATATCTTTCGTAATCTTCTCTTTGTCCACATAATACTCTGTATCCTGGACATTTATATATACAACACGATATTTTTCTTGCTGCAACGCATGGTATAGACAATATTCCGACACGATCAAGAGATTGTCTTTTTTATTTCTTTTTAATCTTTTCCTACTTTTTTGATCCAACACCTTTTTGTGAATGATAATCCCTCTCATAATACGCCCCACGAAAATTCTCTACAGTGTAAAACATTCCTTTGGATAAATATGCCTTGTATCCAACACTACCTTATGTTCCAGCTTATCAAAATTGTCCCTTAATTCATTGTGGCCTACCATAATAACGACAAGGTCAACTGCTGCTAAAAATTCTTCTAGGCTGTGATACTGATTTTTTACAACATCGTCGGCTATATATGGATCATATACTTTTAATCCCGTTGACAGATGCCGTCTTTGGCTCTCGAGCAGCTGAAGTGTTGGGCTTTCCCGCATATCGTCCACATCCTCTTTATAAGCAAGCCCATACAGCCCTACCCTGCCAACGTCTGTTATGCCCTTCTCTTCCATAACCTCGTAAATTCTGTTCAATACAAAGTCGGGCATACTACTGTTCGTCTTCATAGCCTCATCAATTACTTTCGCAAGCGACGGGTAATCCCCTACCAAAAACCAGGGGTCTACGGAAATGCAGTGGCCACCGACGCCAGGCCCTGGTTGCAAGATAGCAACGCGCGGGTGCATATTACATATTTTAATGATCTCATATACGTCCATATGGTCATGTCGGCATATCTTAGCCAATTCGTTTGCAAAAGCAATATTGACAGCACGGAACGTATTTTCCACAACCTTTGTCATTTCCGCTGTTTTAATATCGGTAACTACAATTTCGCCCTGGCAGAAGGAGGCATACAATTTCTTTATCTTTTCCCCGACCGCGCGATCATCCGCACCGATCGTACGATTGTTATGAATAAGTTCATAGGCCATATTGCCTGGAATGATCCTCTCCGGAGCATGGACAAGATGTATGTCCTTTCCAGTCTCATATCCTGCCATTTCAATTTCCGTCCGTATATACTTTTCAATTGTTCCAGGGGAAACCGTAGATTCAATGACTATTGCTGCACCTTTTGGTGACACCTTTAAAATATCTCTCACCGCCGCAATCACATACGCAGCATCTACCTTTTTGCTGAAATTATCATAAGGAGTAGGAACAGAGACAATATAGGTGTCAGTTACCTGGTATTTCGTTGTAAACCTGATCCCGGCCCTGATTGCATCTTGAAAAAGTGCGCCAAGGCCGTCTTCCTTAAACGTCATCTTCCCGGAATTAAGTGCTGCTACTAACCCTTGTTTACAGTCCGTCCCAACAACCTCTATGCCATGTGCACTCATCATCAAAGCCGTTGGAAGCCCTATGTAGCCAAGCCCTATTACGTTAACCATTCACTTCCTCCATATACCTTTATTTTTGTATGGACCATTTCCACTTCACCAATATGCCCTGTCATATAAATACATTTTGTACCTTCTTTTTGCAGGTACGACAAACTTCTTTCAGACGGGCATGTTTTCATTCGCAAATCACTGCTTATCTCACATAACGTTTTTCTTTTGAATAATAATTTTATAGTATTCCCAGACCGCTGAAGCTCGCAAGGGGTATGGAATAAGAGCCAGAATTGTTTTCCGGGCGTGCCAGAAACTTTATCTGTAATCTTATAAGCCCTTCCATCATAAGAAACGCTCCTGCGATGGGAATATCCATTTTTAGAGATCATTTCACCCTGAAAGCATGTATTATTAGACCGGACACCCGCTCTTTTCGTCCAGTCATAGACCATAAATACGCCATGCGTATTCATCTGGCTCGTACCTTTGACTTTTACGGTGTTATGGCTATAATTATCCAGAAACTTTTTTCCTTTATTGTCAGCGTAAGAATACGTACCAGCATCACAAAATACATTGACATCGTCAATCCATAGGTCAAAATGTAACTGGTCCATATGCCCTGCCCTTGATTTAAAATCATTCAGAACGATCATTGCCCATGTACAACGGCCCCTTATGGTAAACAGCCCCGCCTGCTTAAAACATGAGGATGAGCGCTCTATCTTTTGTATAGCGTATTGGCCAATCTTTTTTCCGTTCAAAAACCAAGCCAATTCTTCCTGATGCTTGCCCGCTTCGTAAAGTTCTCTGCCAGATAAAAGCGCATATAACGTATTTAAAGAAGGCCGGTAGTCTTTGAATTTGCAGGATGACACCTGGAATATAAGCGCGCCGTCATTCGGTCCATAATTTGGCACCTGCCCGTTTCCAGACTGGCACTGATGCAAAAGCAATGCTGCATGCTCCAGCCTTTTTTTACTGTCTGCGGTTAGGGTAATCCCTGTTTTATTTGCCGTACATAAAATGCATTCCAAATCCTGGAATATCTCCCGCTCGTAGTTAAAGGAAAAAGACCGGCAGCCTCCATCTTCTGTGAACTGTTCACATATGATTTCATTTAATACTTTTTCCGCCCATTTTAACCTTGCCCCATCCCCGCAGCACCACGCGCCGATAACCATACCCATCAGTTCTGAAAACGTATGGTCGTTCTTGATACACCTGTAAGCGTAAAAAAAATTGCCGAGCACCTTTTTATAGGTACAAAAAACGAGCTCTTTTATTAAATTTGCCATCTCATGGTCAGACTGCCCCGCTGCATAAAACGCCGCATATGTCAACATTGCATTCGAAAGGCGTATCGAGCATTCCTGCCCGCATTTGTAATTCGCCCCGTAAGCATACGGATTGTGCTGCAGCCAGTTTGCCAGCTGGCTTTTAAACGCATGGTAGTATTTTGTATCTTCCGTTAAGTAAAAAGCCCTTGCAAAAGTAGGAAAATGCGAAAACCTAGACGCTTCCCATACTAGTTTCATATCTCCCCTTTTCTTATCAAAATCCGGAATCTGGTACCATTTCTTTGTTATATCGCATTTATGGCCAGTAACAGGGTTCAGCTGCCAGTCAAATGTGTTCCCATAATCCAGTTCAATACTCGAAAAACCAAGGATCTTCCCATCCATAGACCTGTCCGCCCTGTCTATGATGAGTTTCTTTTCACAATTCGAAAGGCCGTCCAAAATTTTCTTGATCTGGTTTTGATCTATTTCAAACAAATCAATCCTTTTGGGATAAGAAACTTCCTTTTCATAAAATTTCTCTGTAAACGGAAACAACGCCAGCGTTTTTAATTTCATACTATATAGGCTACGACTCAAAATCCAGAC
>CASUON010000148.1 GCA_949457475.1 uncultured Lachnospiraceae bacterium | reverse complement strand
AGTGTCAAATGTAAGCCCGTGATGAATTGGGTGGCAAGCCAAAGCGGGCGCGCCTACGCAGGTAGCGGCTGGCAGTTCAAAAGCAGCATGTCGGCCGCGCCCCTGGCAAAGCCGGTGCGCTACAGTTCGATGCTGACATGGTATTTGCGAAGGAAATAGTCGGTCTGCAGCAGATAGGCGATCATCTGCGGCCCTGCCATCAGCTGCCCGTACCATGGGGAGCCGTAGTCTTTTGGGCTTTCTAAAAATTGTGCAACCGCATTCAAATTCAGCAATGGCAGCAGCGGGCAGTCCGCCTGCGCCAGCCGCTCCTGCAGGCGGGCCGTCAGCAGCTGTTCATAATAAGGGTGGTATGTTTTCGGGTAGGGGCTTTTTTTCCGGAATAAGACGGATTCCGGCAGCAGTGCGCGCGCAGCCTGGCGCAGTACGTTTTTTACAACGCCGTTTTTCGCCTTCATTTCCCAGGGAATATTAAATACATAATCAACAAGCGACCGGTCGGCGAAAGGGACGCGCGCTTCCAGGCCGGAATGCATACTGGTACGGTCCATGCGGTTTAACAGCGTCTGCATGAAAAAACGGATGTTCAAATATCCGATCCGGCGCCGGTTCGTTTCGATGTCCGTTTCGCCGGGCAGGATGGATATTTCGCTGATTGCCGTTTCGTAGGCGTTTTTGACATAGGTATCCATATCGAGGGTTTGGAGCAGTTCTTTGTTCAGCAGCTGCTTGCGCGGGGAGAGGTCGGGCGTCCATGGAAAGGTATTGCAGTTTAGGAAATTGTCTTTGTGGAACCAAGGATATCCGCCGAAAACTTCGTCTGCACATTCTCCGGTCAATACGACCTTATGGTTTTTTGCCACTTCGCCGCAAAAATAGAGCAGGGAAGAGTCTACATCCGCCATGCACGGCAGGTCGTGCGCGTCGACCGATTCATAGAGCAGATCCGCCTGTACGCGGTTTTCACATTCGAGGTAGTGGTGGTCGGAATGGAGATAGCCTACCATCTGATCCACAAACGGACGGTCCATCGAAGGCTGGAAACTGTTGGCCTTAAAATATTTTTCGTTATCGGTAAAATCAAAGGAATAGGTAGTAAGCTGTTTGCCCTGTTTTTTCAGCTCATCTGCGCATACGGCCGATACCAGGCTGGAATCTACGCCGCCGGAGAGGAACGTACAGATCGGTACGTCGGATACCATCTGGCGTTTGATTGCGTCTGTAACGAGAAAGCGCGTCTTTTCAATCGTGTCTTCGTAGGAATCTTCATGTATACGGCTCGTCAATTGATAATATGTATTGGACACAAAGCCCAGGCGGCTGCATGTGAGGCTGGTACCGGGCTTTAATTCCTGGATGCCGGATAATATGCCGCTGCCGGGCGTCCTTGCGGGGCCCAGGCCGAAAAGTTCATTCAGGCCGTTTTTATTTAGCTTTGCCGTAACGTCCGGGTAGCAGAACAGCCCTTTTAATTCCGAAGAGAATACAAGCGTACCGTTGTGGATTGTATAAAACAACGGTTTGACGCCGAAATTGTCGCGGTACAAGGCCAAGGATTTATGCTTTTCATCATAGATGGCGAAAGCAAATATGCCGTCTAGCTGCTTGATAAATTGTGCGCCAAACGTCAGGTAGGAAAGCAAAATAACTTCTGTGTCCGAAGACGTTTTGGGCACGACGTCGCGTGCAAACAAAGACTGCCGTAGCGCTTTTAGATTATAGATTTCCCCGTTGTATACAATATGGAAAAGGTTGCCGCCCATTGTCCGCGTCATCGGCTGGTGGCCGTTTTTCAGGTCAATGATCGACAGCCGCGTATGGGACATGCCGCACTGCGGGGTTAAAAGGATATCGGATTCGTCCGGCCCACGGTGCGACTGCACCTGCCCCATCTGTTGTAAAATATGCTCAAATTCTCCGGCGCGCGCTAAAAAGTCGGCGGAGGGATCATAAAAACCTGCAATACTGCACATAGCGTACCTGTAATTTTGTTCTTGCTTTTAATATATGGCATGCGGCAGGAAAATATGCGTGAAATTGGCTTGCAATTTACTATATATCTGGCGATTATTGAATGCCAGATATATAGAACGTGTTTTCAGGCGTCCATGTCCGTATCTGTTAGAACACCTAGCAAGAAAAAGATAGACTGTGCCGGCGTGTGCATGATATACTGTTACCAGCTGTATTTCACCCGCCGATTGCCGCGGGAACGAAATAGGAACGCAAGATGCAGCGATCCGTCGATTGCCGCAGGAACAAGATAGAATAGGAGGGCTTATGGATCAGGCGTTTATGAAGGAGAAAAAGGTACTGCCGCTGGTGTTGTCGATGTCGCTGCCGATGGTTATTTCCATGGCGGTCAATTCCCTTTACAACATTATCGACAGTTATTTTATCGCAAAGATGAGCGAAGACGCGATGACGGCCCTGGCGTTGGTGTATCCGGTGCAGAATCTGGTGAATGCGATTGCGGTAGGATTTGGGATCGGAATCAACGCCAATGTGGCGTTTTACCTTGGCGCGCAGAACCAAAAGCGCGCGGACCAGGCGGTTACGCAGGGGATATTTCTAAGCGTTGTGCATGGGGCGGCGCTTACGGTTTTGTGCATTTTTGGGATGCCGCTGTTTTTGCGGATGTTTTCTGACGACCGCCAAGTTGTAGGGCTTGCGCTTGCCTATGCGAACCGTGCGTTTTTATTTTCTATTATGGTAACGGCAGGCGTGGCATTTGAAAAGATTTTCCAGTCCGTAGGGAAGATGAAAGTGTCAATGTTTAGCATGATGTGCGGTTGCGTGGTAAATATCGTGTTAGACCCGTTTATGATCTTTGGCATAGGCTTTTTTCCGGCTATGGGCATTGCAGGGGCGGCGTATGCGACCGGCATCGGGCAGAGTGTGTCGCTTGTTGTATATCTGCTGTGTTATATTGCCCGCCCGATGCCGGTAAAAGCCAGGAGGGACTGCCTGCCTTTGGACCGGGAGCTTGTGGCAAAGCTGTATGGCGTGGGGATACCGGCGTCGTTAAACATGGCGCTCCCTTCGCTGCTCATTTCTGCCTTAAATGGGATACTGGCGGGGTTTTCTGATACATATGTCCTTGTTTTGGGCGTGTATTATAAATTGCAGACCTTTATCTACCTGACGGCGAACGGCATTGTACAAGGAATCCGCCCGCTGGTCGGCTACAACTATGGGGCGGAAGAATACCAGCGGGTGCGCCAGATATTTACGACCGCGTTGCGGCTAGCGGCAGTTGTCATGCTTGCCGGGACTGTGCTGTCATGGCTGGCGCCGCATACGTTAATCGGCATGTTTACATCGGTAGAAGAGACGATCCGTATTGGGGTCAAGGCATTGCATATTATCAGCCTGGGTTTTTTGGCGTCCTCTGTATCCGTTACCTGCGCCGGCGCGTTGGAAGGGCTGGGGAAGGGGATGCCGTCCATGTGCATTTCCCTTGCGCGGTACGTAGTGGTCATCCTTCCGGCAGCTTTTCTGCTCAGCCGCCTGTTTGGGCCGGACGGCGTCTGGTATGCATTTTGTGTTTCAGAATGTATAACGGCAGGGGTTGCATATGCGATTTATAATAACTATGCAGTCTGAAAAAGGAAATGGCCCCTGGCTTAATCATTACGGCTGGCCAGGCGGCGCATTGCCGTGTAGGCGTATACCGCGCTCCCGGCTGCCAGGATATTTTCATCAAAGGTTACTTTTGGATGGTGGAGCTGGTAGGAATGGCCCTGCTGCGGCGTTCCAGCAGCCAGCGCAACCATAACGGACGGCACCTGCTGGCTGATATAGGCAAAGTCTTCCGAGCCTGCAGAACCGGAGCCTTTTTTGCCAGACGCCATCTGGGCGGCTGCTTCTGCAGCGGAAAGCGCGCATTCATTTCCGAGCAATCCTTTTAAATCCGCAAGTATTTGCCCAGCCAGCGCATGGTCGTTGGTGAGCGCCGGGCACCCGCTTTTAAATATCACGTGTGCGTCTGCACGCAAAGTGCGGGCGATGCCAGCGGTAATTTCCATCAGCCGTTTCTTTAAAAATGCGCGCGTATCCTCATCGTACGTCCGGATGCTGCCCTGCATGGCTGCAGAATCCGCAATGACGTTTGCTGCTTTTCCCGCATGTATGGAGCCAATCGTCAGTACGGCGCGCTGGTCAAGCGCCAGTTCCCTTGTCTGGATTTCTTGGATGGCGAGGATGATGTGCGCGGCTGCAAGCACCGGGTCGACGCCTTGGTTTGGCATGGAGCCGTGGGCGCCTTTTCCTTGCACCTGGATTTCAAAAATGTCCGCGCCGGGCGCGCTGACCCCTGGCGGGGACACGATTGCCGTACCGGGAGGGAGGGGCACGCCCGCCATTACATGTATCATCAGTGCCCCGTCGACGTCTGGATTTTTTAAAACCCCGGCTTGGAGCATGTCTTTGGCGCCTTCAAAAATTTCTTCCGCAGGCTGGAACATAAGCTTTACAGTTCCCTCCAGCTCGTCCTCATGCTGTTTTAGCAAGCGGGCGGCGCCCAGCAGCATAGCTGTGTGCATATCGTGGCCGCAGGCGTGCATGCTGCCGTTTTGGGATGCAAAGGCGACGTCGGATTGTTCTTGGATTGGGAGTGCGTCCATATCGGCGCGCAGCAAAAAGGTGCGGCCGCCAGTTGCATTGCCGGCCTGCGCGGTGACCCCCGCCTTGCCGCAGTCGGATGGCGTATACCCCATGCTGGCAAGTTCTTTTTTTACAAAAGATACGGTATCCGCGAGGTCAAAGCCGCACCCTGGATGGGTATGCAAGTACCGGCGGTATGTGACAAGCGTATCTTTTAACTGCTCTGCTTCTAATAAGAGCGGTTCTTTTGGCATAGCGATCAATCCTTTCTAAAATAAATGGTAATCTAATAAATAGTAATCCGAATAGCATTTTGCCTGCTAGATGATAGCAGCAGTATGTCATCTGTAATGGTATCTTACATAAAATAATAGTTTTTACGTATCAATCCTATTTTATGATTGTATTTTATCTTTTACAAATATTATAATACATGTCTGGGCAGGGAAAGTAAAGATGAGATTGAAACCGAGGGAAATCCGTGATATGATATTTAATAAGAAGGTAGGCGGTTCAATGGGAACGGAGAAGCAGGCTGATTTAAAGCGTGAAGAAACGTTGAAGGCAATTGAGCAGTTGTGTTTGTTGGATGATAATCTGATGGTATTGGCGTTTGATAGGAATATCGAAGCTACGGAACTGCTGTTGAATGTTATCCTCCAGCGTAATGATTTGAAAGTTTTGGAGGTCGTGGCTCAGAGGGAATATAAGAATCCAGTGTCTGGAGGGCGTTCCATTACCATAGATATTTATGCGGCGGATGGGTACGGAAAAATTTATGACATTGAAGTTCAGCGTGCGTCATCAGGTGCGGATGTTCATCGGGCGAGGTTCCATTCCAGCATGATTGATACAAAAATGCTGAAAGCAGGGCAGGAGTTTAAGGAAATTCATGATTCCTATGTAATATTTATCACTGCTAAGGATGTCATGGGTGCAGGGCTTTCCCTATACCATGTCGATAGGGTAATACAGGAGACCGGTGTATACTTTGGAGACGGTTCCCATATTATATATTTGAATGGCAGTTATAAAGATGACAATGATCCAATAGGAAAGCTGGCGCATGACTTTAGATGTCTGAGTTCTGTTGATATGTTTTATCCAGAACTGGCGAAACAGGTGAAATATTTCAAGGAGACGGAAGGAGGCCGGGAGATTATGTGTCAGGTGTTTGAAGATTTAGCGGAAAAGAGAGCCAACGAAAGAGTAGAGGAAGTAAGGGAAGAAACAAGGATAGAAACTTTATTTAGTTCTATTAAGAACCTTATGAAATCCATGAAATGGACAGCCGAACAGGCAATGGCCGCTATGAAAGTATCTGAGCATGATCAGATACTTTTGAAATCAAAATTTTAGGTTGGGATAACGAAAAAAGCATCGAAAATCTCTGGTAATACTTTGGTAATAAAAAGCCGGAGAACCAGAAAAATGGATTTATATTTCGGCAGATTTGGCGAATAGAAAGACTACTGAAACAGTTTTTAAGTTTTGTGCTTACCCGGACGCAACCAGGCCGCAAGCCCGTCCTGATGTTCCAGCTTCGGGATGTAAGAAATTCTAAACATTCTTGCATTCCGAAGCGGAACATCAGGACGGGCCTGCGGCCTGGTTCTGGCGTCTGGGATACAAAAATATTTACAGTTTGTTGGATAACAACCTATTGTTTCTCATTCTTAATGGATGTTCCCACCCCGTGAAAAATAATCTATCAAAAAATACCGGTAAATATACTGGTTTAGGGCATATAGAACTATTTTTGTTTTTAAAAATCTATAGTGTTAAATTTAGAAGACGGGTTTTTTACGTATCAATCCTATTTTATGATTGTATTTTCTCTTTTACAAGTATTATAATAAAAAAAGATGCGATACCGTTTTGTTCCAATGAAGCCAAAGGCAAACTTCCAATGAATGAAGCCAAAGGCTGGGCGGAAACGCTATTCATTATGATGATAGGGTGTTGTAGGAAACCAACCGGGAAAGGAGGACATATTTATGAAATACGTTATTTTAGGCGGTGTAGCCGCCGGGACAAAAGCAGCGGCAAAACTGAAACGCTGCGACCGTAGCGCGGTTGTAAAAATCTATACGAAAGGGGAAGAAATCTCATATGCGGGGTGCGGGCTGCCTTATTACATCGGCTGGGATATCCCGTCCAAGGAGAGCCTGATTGTCAATTCGCCGGAAAAATACGCGGGGCTGACCGGGGCGGAAGTGTATACCGGATGCGAAGCTACCGCGGTGGACAGCGCGGCAAAGAAAGTTACGCTAAAGAAGGCCTCTGGAGAGGTATTTACAGAAACGTATGACCGGCTGATTATTGCCACTGGGGCGGCGCCTTTCGTCCCTCCGGTAGACGGCGTGGGGCTTTCTGGCGTATTTTGCGTGCGCACGCCGGATGACGCCGTATCTGCGCGCGATTATATGGAAAAGAACAAATGCCGCCGGGCGGTAGTCTGCGGCGCGGGCTTTATCGGGTTGGAAGTGGCGGAAAACTTGTTGGCGCAGGGCCTGGAAGTAACGGTTATCGACGCCGCCCCTCAGATTATGCCGAACGCCTTTGACAAAGAGATGGCAGACTACGCGAAAAAGCAGTTAAAAGCGGCGGGGATGCGCGTGCTGACGGCTACTTCGTTGCAGTCTATTGAAGGGGATCAAAAGGCGGAGAAAGTAGTTACCGACCAGGGCGCTCTGGCAGCCGACCTTGTAATCCTGGCTATCGGGGTGCGCCCGGCGACCGGATTTTTGGCGGACAGCGGCCTAAAGATGTACAAGGGCACGATCCTCGTCGATGCGCAGATGCGGACAAACCTGGAAGATATTTACGCCGTAGGCGATTGCGCGATGGTGAAAAATGCGTTGACCAAGCAGCTGCAGTGGTCGGCGATGGGGTCTACGGCAAATTTGGCGGCGCGTGCGATGGCAAAAGCGTTAAACGGCGCTGGAAACGGTTATGGCGGATGCCTTGGAACCGGAGTGGTACGGCTGCTGCCAAATCTAAACGGCGGGCGCACAGGGCTGACGCAAGAGCAGGCGCAAGCCGCGGGCTATGAGGCGGTTTCCGCCGTCTGCGTGGTAGACGATAAGGCGCATTATTATCCGGGCGCGTCGTCCTTTATTGTAAAACTGACGGCGCAGGCAAAGACGCGTAAACTGCTCGGTATCCAGGTGCTGGGTGCAGGGGCGGTAGATAAGATGGCAGATATCGCGGCCGTAGGGATTGCGCAGGAGATGACGCTGGATGATTTTGATACGCTAGATTTCGCCTACGCGCCTCCGTTTTCCACGGCGATCCACCCGTTTACGACAGCCTGCTATATACTGGAAAATAAGCTGGACGGCGTGTTTACTTCCATGGGCCCGGCGGAATACGCTACAGGCGCTGGAAAGGGCTATACCGTACTGGACGTGCAGCCTGCCCCGGCAATACCAAACGCCCGCTGGATCAACCTTGCGTCCGTAAACGGCCCACTGGAAGGGCTGGAAAAAGACGAAAAGCTTTTGCTTGTATGCGCGAAAGGCAAACGGGGGTATTTCTTGCAGAACCGCTTAAAAGCTTATGGATATACCAATACCGTTGTATTGGAGGGCGGCGCGTTCTTCAATGAAGTAAAAGTGCCAAGGAACGGCTCGAAGCTTTCGCCGGAAGAAGTCAAACGCGTTAAAGGGCTGGGATGCTTACAGGACAAGCGGTATGACGATGTATTCAACGTGCGCGTAATCACCCGCAACGGCAAGCTGAAGTCGGAAGAGCAGAAGAAGATTGCGCAGGCCGCGGAGAAATTCGGTTCCGGGGAAGTGACGATGACTACGCGCCTGACGATGGAAATATACGGCG
>CASUON010000147.1 GCA_949457475.1 uncultured Lachnospiraceae bacterium | reverse complement strand
GATCTGTGCGCCTAATTTTGTGATATTGCTATAAAATCTAACCGCACAGGTGGAATTTTTTTGTTTCTCTTGGCAGGTACGCAGATGGTTATCCAACATAGCAGTGAAATACGGTGGAACAATACGCCAAGAATTCCAAACAACATAGCAGATGTTTTCTTTCCATCTTCATACGCCATCTGCATACAGAGAATCATTGCAACTGCAAGCTGGAGCCTTAATACATTTACCGTACTTCCCCAAAATCCCAGTGCTACAAAGATCACCAGGGACAACATCCCGTTCGATGAGTACCGCTGAATAAATTTCGCATATGTCAGATACACAATTGTATTAATTACAAACAATAATACAAAAAAATGGCCCGCAACCGTCCCTATAATATAATTCAATAAAATATACCCTGTCTCAAACCGGTATCCCCCAGGAGAAAATGGCTGGCTTGCAATCGTATAAAAAATCTGCATATATTCTCGCGTATCATTCCCGACAGAAACAGACCGTATGGTGGCAAGCACCCACAAAAACAACAATCCTATTTTCCATATATTCTTTTTTGCAATCCCGTTTATTTTTCCTGTGGACAAAGTAGCAAAAACGCCTATAATCACTGTATAAAGAAACATAAATCTCCTATACTTCTCTAGAGCGTCTTAAGATTCATTCCCATGATCTATACTCCCCATTTCACGGAAATCAATTTTAAGACACGCTCCAATAAAACCATGCATTTATTGATAAATTTCTAAATAAAATTTGTAAAATCAGCAATGATCGTCAATCCCCAGATAAAATTTCCTTAATTTTTCAGCTTCGACTTCTATATCATATCCAGCCAGAGAGACAAGTTCCCTCCCCTGTTTTCGTCTCTCAACGCTTTTCATATCTATATTTTCATATTTGTTTTTTTCTCTTTTGTCTACGTTTCTCATTTCCATGATTTTTTCCGCCCACACGCGGCTCCCGCTATCCAAATCCAAATACGTTGTCAGTCCCACGTCCATCTCTTCTGTTACGGCTGTCGATACGATACAAGGCAGCCCTGCTGCCTGTGCCTCTATTCCAGCCACAGGCAGCCCTTCAAACAACGATGGAAGTACTAAAAGGTCCATTGCCTGCATAAAGTCGGAAACCTTTTCCTGGTATCCGAGAAAATGTACTTTACTGTTTAATTTTTTCTGCTCTACGAGCGAAACAACTTGCTCTTTTAACGGCCCGTCCCCAATCAAAAGCAACGCTGCGTTTGCGCAAAGAGCAACCACCTGTTCAAATATTTCAATAAGAAACGCATGGTTCTTCTGCCTGCTGAACCTTCCAATATTTCCAAGTACAAACTGTCCTTCCAACTCCAATTCTTTTCTAACACGTTCCCTTGCCTTTGGGCAAAAGGCAAACCGGCCGCAATCAACCGCATTTTTCAGCACGATTACATCTTTCATATATTCCTTCCCATACAAAAATTCTCCGGCCGCTTTTGAACATGCCATTTTAATTTCAGCCCTCCTCCTGATCCCCATGCACAAAATTTTATTCCTTGCCGCATTTAATCTTTTATCCGAAAATTCAGTCGCATGGCTATGTGCAATCAAATGCCGAACTCCATATTTTCTAGCTAAAGGAAAACAAAGAAAACCGATATTTACCGAATGCAAATGTAAAATATCATACTGGCCCCCTGTTTCTTTCATAAACTTATTTATTTCATATATAATTTTAAACAGGCGCAAATTTTTTAAAGCAGGAAGAACATACACACGCGATCCCAAATTTATAACTTTTTCATATAAACGCCCTGGATCGCCTTCTGCAAAAATCAGATAATCCATTTGGATATCTTCGCATTTGAGATGGCTTTGGTAATTATATATAACCGTAGCAATTCCGCCCTGCAATTTTGTGCCAATTACATGTAATACTTTTATTTTTTTCATAGGCCCACCAGCAACCATTTTTATTTACCGCTTATTTTAATCTCCATATTTTTATCACACACCAGAATAAGATATGGAAAATGCTTCGTATCACCCCGAGCTTTTCAATCTTACGGTATAAGATCCAGTGATATTTCACTACCGTCCACTTGTTATTTGACAGGGAATGCCGGCGGACCCGGTACCTTGCCAACACTTTTTGAATCCCGTATATATACTTTTCTTTCTTCAGCATTTGCAGCCATAGTGCGTCGTCATTCCTTTTACGGATATCCGGCACCTGGAACTTGCCCATCTTCTTGACATGGTACATAACCGTAGAATTCCCTACCGGGCAATCCAGCAACAGACGGTTGTAACCGGTTCTTGGAACCGCCCGGATTACCCGGTTCAACGGCTGCCCGCCTTCATCCATGTGCTCGTATGAGGTGCACGTAAACGGGACATGGTGCCGTTTCATAAACCCGATCTGCAGCTTGAGCTTGTCGGCTGCCCACAAATCGTCGGAATCCAAAAATGCCATATACTCCCCATCCGCCAATTCCATAGCCGCCGTCCTTGCTGCCGCAGCCCCTGCATTTCTTTCCAGGCGGCAGTAGCGAATGCGGCTGTCTGTTTGCATATACCGGCCGACAACTTCTTTTGTACAGTCGGTAGAGCAGTCATCTACAATAATCATTTCCCAATGCCGATACGACTGCCGCTGTACAGATGCGATCGCCTCGCCAAGGTACTTTGCACTGTTATATGTTGGCGTGATCACAGACACAAGGCCACTTTCCATCTTCCAAATCCTCCCTTTTTACCCTTTCCCGCATACCGCTGCCAGTGTCCAGAACAATACCGCAAGCTCGCTCCTCAGACTAAATGCCCGGATACACTGTAAATTATATTTCATTTTTTCTGGAAGCACCTGGTTTATGTAGACTTCATCCACATCATCCGCCCCTTCCAGCCGCCTGCCCTCCTTCCGGTAGCGGATGCTGGCTTGTGACGTTAATCCGGCGGGAAGAAGCAGTGTCGCCATCATTTCCGGTGTATACTTTTTGACATACCTCTCTACTTCCGGACGCGTGCCGCAAAATGTCATATCGCCCAGCATAATGTTAACCAACTGCGGCAGCTCGTCCAGGCGGTATTTACGCAGCACCCTTCCAACCCCCGTTATCCTCCAGTCATTGCATCCTGTCACCTGCGGGCCGAGCTTTTCCGCGTTTGCAACCATTGTCCGAAATTTCAGTATTTTGAATTTCCTCCCGTATCTGGTGATACGCTCCTGGCGAAAGAAGACCCCGCCTTTTGAATCGGCGGCTATACAAAAGGCAATCAAAACCATCACCGGCAGCAGTACCGCCAGCAGCAGGGAAGAAAGCACAAAATCAAATACCCGTTTCCATACAAGGCTCCGTTTTTTCCTCTGTAGTTTCTCATAATACGGGCGTACCGCCTCCGTCTTCATATATTCTGGCAATTTTTCCCAATCTCTCAGCATCTGTTTTTGTTCCCTACTTAATTTCCAAGCCCCTTGGCATCTGTTTCTATTTCCTATTTAAATATCTAATTCCCTTGGCATCTGTTTTTATTCCCTACTAGGTTTCCCAATCCCTTAGCAACTGTTCAGAAATAACTATATCTAATCTACGTTCAAATGTAGTCCGCAAGGACCCGGCTATATGCATCCGCAACATACCGCACTTCCTGGTCTGTTAATTTTGTATGCAGCGGCAATGTTATCTCGTTCGCAAACCTTTCGTAAGCGTTCGGGTAATCTTTTATATCAAACCCCATCTTTTTATACGCGGTCATCATAGGCAGCGGCTTGTAATGGACATTGCAGGCCACGCCCGCTTCTGCCATTTTTACAATGACCTCCTGCCTTTGCTTTATGGAAACCCCCGGAACCCTCGTCATATAAAGATGCCCGCAAGACTGGCAGCTTTGCGTGTAATGGGGCAGTACTTCAATGCCCAACGGTTGAAAAGCCGCATCATACATCTGGATAATCTGTTTTCTTCGTTCCAGTATCCCACGGTACCGTTTTAGCTGCGCCAGCCCAATCCCAGCCATAATATCTGTCATATTACATTTGTACCATGGCCCAATAATATCATACTCCCATTCCCCAAGCCGCGTTTTCTCCAATGCATCCTTTGACTGGCCATGGAGCGACAGCATCTGCGCTAGATGGTACAGTTCACAATCATCGATCCCAGGAATTGTCTTCCAGGCCAGGGCGCCGCCTTCCGCCGTCGTAAGGTTTTTTACCGCATGCCAGCTAAAGCTTGTGAAATCAGCCACAGAACCAACCATTTTGCCGTGCCAGGACGCCCCAAACGCATGTGCCGCATCCGCGCAGACCGCAATTCTGCCAAGCGCCTGCTGTATATGCGTCGTTGGGCAAAACAGCCCCCGTTTTTGCTTGCAGATGGAAAAAATACGCCCGTAATCGCATGGAACCCCGCCCAGGTCTACGCAGATAATTGCTTTAGTTCGTTTTGTAATGGCATTCTCCAACGCGTCATAATCCATCTCAAAGGAACCTTTTTGGCTATCGACAAATTTCAGCACCGCCCCTACGTGGCAGACGACAGAAGCGGTCGCCGTATAAGTATACGCGGGCACCAGCACTTCATCCCCCGCCCCAACCCCCAAAAGCCTAAGCGCCATCTCTGCGCAGGCGGTCTGGGAGTTTAGGCAAACCACTTTTGCCGCATGCACGTACGCTGCAATCCGCTGTTCAAATTCCTTTGTCTTAGGGCCTGTCGTAATCCATCCGGATCGTATCGCATCCGCTGCCCCTTCTACTTCTAGTTCTGTCATATCTGGTGGTGAAAATGGTATATTCATAGAACCTTTACGCTCCTTGTGTACATAGCTTCGCCATACGCACCAGAGAATACCCTGCCGCGCATAGTCCGCATGAATTGGCCATTTCTGGTTCCACTTTACACAATTCGCCAATCCATGCCCGTTATGCCATATTTCATTCATCTCCAGTGCCCATGCTTCAGGAGGTGTCTAAAATAATTTTTTAAATTCGTTTTTCATTCATATCCCGTTTATAATGTCTGCCACTGACTTCATAATTTTTGCATACATAATATAACTATCGTCGTCTGCTTTTGCTTGCAAATGCATATCGTCTTCAACATATTCTTTTGGATGCGGTATGCCAAAAAGCAATTCGTCCGCACCAGCCCCCAGTACACTACAGATCGTTGCAAACGTATCTAGGCTCATATTTCGCGTCCCACGCTCAATATGTCCGATAAACGACAGGCTAATCCCACATTTTTTTGCAAACAGTTCCTGAGACCATCCCCTGATCTTTCTGGCCTGTCGAATTCTATTCCCTATCTTTGCATAATCCAAGCACTGCATATTTGCATTCTCCCTTTGACGCAACATTTTGTAGGAAAATGTTATCTTTAAGTCGCTTTTTATAATTGAATATTTTGTCATTGCTTTTTCTTTTTATGCATTTTGTATAAATTATTTTATTTTTTTAATGGCTAATCATTAATTTTGTATAATTATGAAAATAGAGTTGCAAAAAGAAATAAAATAGTATAGAATTCTATTAGTCATTATTTTTATATAAAAATTATCTAATAGAAGTTTTTTAAGAATTAATTTTGATATAGAGATAACATTTTCCTACAAAATGTTATCTCTATATCAATCTTTCCCGTTCCACCTTTTTTATAAAAATCATTACAAAACATACGTTCTATCTAGCAGCAAAAAAATACCCCAACGTAATTACAAACTACGATGGGGTATTAAATAGCAATATTCACACATTATTTATAAATCGTTCTTCGTAAGAGGTTCTCCTAATTTGATATCTCTTTTACTCTTCCTCCCAATTAACTCTCTAAGATACTTCGGTTTCAATCCATTGCCCGGCCTAATACTCCGGATATTCTCGTTTGTAAATGCTTCACCAGTTTTTATATCTTTAACGGCAAACAAAGATCTTCTAAAAATCAACATTTTCTTTTCTTCTTCTGACAGACTATAATCAGGGCCTGATGTTAACAATTTAACGGCATTTACCTCATTTACCATATTCTTATACTCATCCACATACATGCTGAATTCATTGTCCGCACTAACAATGCCTTCAAGCTTTACGTGTTTTTCAATTACACAAGCTCCGAAAGCAGCACCTACAACGGCCCCCAAAGAACCAGCACTATGGTCACTTAATCCAATAGGTAATCTGAACCTTGTAGCCATATCCGGAATATTAGCAAGTTTCATATCCTCCCAAGCAGAAGGATATTCGCTACAACATTTCAAAAGTACGATATTTTCATTGCCCATTTTTTTACACGCGTTAATTGCATCCGAAATCTCTTCGATACTAGCCATTCCTGTTGATAGTATGATCGGCTTTTGTTTTGAAGCAGTATATTCTATCAATGGAATATCAACAAGTTCGAAAGATGCGATCTTAAAAAACTCGACGCCCAAACGATCCAGAAAATCAACGCCCTCTTTATCAAATGGCGTCGAAAGGAAATCTAAACCGCATTTTTCACATTCCTCTTTTATTCTATTTTGCCATTCATATGGTGTAGCTGTTTCCGCATAAAGATCATAAAGCCTATATCCATCCCATAGTCCGTCCTGAATTTGGAAATAATGATTATTGCAATCAATCGTAAGGCTATCTGCTGTATATGTTTGGATTTTCAAGCAATCAGCCCCTGCCTTAGCAGCTTGCCGGATGATTTCTAGCGCATGTGCAAATGATCCGCCATGATTAGCACTCATCTCCGCTATAAAATAGACCTGATTATTCTTGATTTTATCATAAAGCCTCATAATAGTTATTCCTTCTCATAGAATGTATCCGGATTTGTTTCATCAAACGGCTCATTTGCCCAAATGACAGTTACAAGATTTTCTGTTTTACTAAGGTTGGTAATACTATGCACATATCCGGGCAGCATTTGTACCGCTTTCATTTGCTCGCCAGTTACTTCAAAATTGATAATCGGATAATATGTCCCTGTCTCAGGATCAATACCAATCTTTCGCTCTTGAATCAGTCCATGCCCATTTACAACTATAAAAATTTCCCATTTACTATTATGCCAATGGTGGCCACGTGTAATTCCAGGGCGCGTAATATGAATACTAATTTGTCCATTTGACTTGGTTTTAAGAAGTTCCGCAAACACACCTCTGTTATCAACCTTCATTTCTAAGTCATAAGAAATCGCTTCTTCCTGCAAATAAGAAAGATATGTAGAGTAAAGCTTCTTCTCAAAAGAATTGTCATGGATATCTGGCATAACCAGTTTTGATGGCATTTCTTTAAATACATTTAGCAAATTTATGATTTTTTCTAATGTAATATGGTAGGAATTTGGAACATAGCAATATCTGCCCATAGTGCTAGGTTTTATTTCCAAACCGCTATACTCGCACCGATGCTCTTTTCCTTCTAGAGCATCCATCATTTCATCCACAAGATCATCAATATAGAGCAATTCCAATTCCAACCCAGGGTCATTGACCGTATATTCCATTCCATTCGCGATTGCATTACAGAATGTTGCAACTACAGAATTGTAATTAGGCCGACACCATTTTCCAAACAAATTGGGAAAACGATATATAAGAACTTTTGCCCCGGTTTCCTTTGCATACTCTAAAAATAATTTTTCGCTGGCCAATTTGCTCCTGCCATATTCAGAATCAGCAAAACGGCCAACAAGGCTTGCCTGCACAGAACTTGATAACATTACGGGACAAATATTTCCATATCTCTTAAGCGTATCTAAAAGTGTCCTAGCAGACCCAAAATTGCCATCCATAAATTTATCATTTTCTGTCGTTCGATTCACCCCGGCCAAGTGAAACACAAAATCTGCCTGTTTACAAAATCCTTCAAAATCAGATGGGCTTATATCCACATCATACTCGAATACATCGGTAACTATCAGCTTCGGTCTCGTATTATTTTTTCCTTCCCGAATATTCTTCAAGTTTTCAACCAGATTCTTTCCAACAAATCCTTGACTACCCGTTACTAATACTTTCACCTTTCACCGCCTCTAGTCGTTGTTTTACATAATCAGTTGTCATTATTTTTTTAACTGTATCGTCTATATTCAACCGTTTCGTATTATGGCTTGTGTAGCTTTCCTCTGCTTCAGTGATTACTTTGCCTTCTAAGAAATATTTATCATAATTTAAATCTCTGTTATCAGCCGCTACACGGTAATAATCCCCCAGGTCTTCGGATCTTAGCATTTCTTCCCGTGTCATCAATGTTTCATACAATTTCTCTCCATGCCGCGTCCCAATAATATTGGTCCCTGTATTGCCGAAAAGATGTTGAACTGCTTTCGCCAAAGTCCCAATCGTGCTCGCATCCGATTTCTGTATAAATAAATCACCAGGATTCGCATGTTCAAAAGCAAACTGAACCAGATCAACGGCTTCGTCAAGATTCATCAAAAAACGCGTCATATCTGGATTTGTGATTGTAACAGGATTTCCAGATTGAATCTGTTCGATAAAAAGAGGTATCACAGACCCCCTGGAACACATTACATTGCCGTATCGCCTACAGCAG
>CASUON010000146.1 GCA_949457475.1 uncultured Lachnospiraceae bacterium | reverse complement strand
TCCCCCTTCGATACCCCCATCACGTAAGCGGCACAAATACATGTATCCCCTCCCACTATCCGGCGTCCCCCTTCGACGCCCCCGTTACAAAACATACGGCAACTGCACCACAAGCCGACACCCCCGTCTCCCCGTCCCTTGCGCCACACGATCCTTCACCGAAACCGTCCCCTGGTGCCTCTCAATAATCTGGCGCGTCAAATACAGCCCAACCCCAGAGCCGTCCTCCTTTTTTACCCGCGCGTCCTCCCCCCGGTAAAAACGCCGGAACACTTTATGCCGTTCCCGCTTTGGAATGCCGATTCCCGCGTCTTCGACCTCTACCCGGACAAACGCCGCGTACTGCTGGAGCCGGATGCCGATTTCGCTTCCGCATGGGCTGTATTTTATCGAATTATCCAGTATATTGACAAACGCCTCACACAGCCATTTGGAATCTTGCATTATTTCCAGCTTTTCCATCTGGCTGTCATAATCGAAGTAAAACTCGATCTGCTTTCCCGATGCTTTTGGATATACGCGGTTCACCGCCTGTATAACGGTGTCTAAAATTGGCGCCCGCACCTGTTCGATCCGAATCATGCCTATTTCCAGGCGCGATACCTGCAGCAGGGATTCCAGCAGCGTCTTCATCCCCTCCAGTTCGCTTTTACACCGCTGCATAAACTCCCGCTGCTGCGCGTACGTCAAAGCGCCGCCTTGTTGTCCGTTGGAAGCATCCTGCATAAAACCGCTGTTTAATACGTCAAAACAGGTGTCCAGCGCTGCTACCGGTGTCTTTAGCTGGTGGGAAATATCGGTCACCAGCCGCTTGACTTCCTCCCTGTCCTTATACGCCTGTCCGCAGGCCAGCTCCAAATGCTCCAAAAGCAGTTCCAACTGTTCGTTGACGCGCATCGTGGCGTTTTCATACCCATCCAACAGAGGAAACTGCTGCCTGTCCGTTTCTTCCAACACCCGCCCGTTGCGAAACTGGGCCAGGCATTGGAACAATCCCCAGAAATAGCCATCCAACATTCCGTGTATACGCTTTTTGCCTGCGGCGGCTACCGTCCAGGCAATCAGCAAAAGCCCCGTGGAACAAGCCGCCGTAACCGCGCAGGATTTTACAAACTCGTCGTAATAACGGTCCCGGACGCCCTGCGTATAACCATACTGCTCCAGCAACGGACGGTATGCCGGCTTTTTGGCCTCAAAATTGTATTTTAACAGCCCTGAGACGGCGTCCATGCGGGCCGCATCATTCTCTGCTTGCAGCATCTGCTCCAAAATATTCAGTTTCTCCTGGTAATCGCTATAATAATGCAAATCCAAGCTGATATTTGCAACAATAACAATACTAAGCAACAGCCAGGCATACCCGGACTTTTTCCAAAACATCACTTTCTTTACTTCCTAGTCCTTTTCTATGTTTTCTCTCATTTTGCACCTGTCGCAGCATACGCCGCTTATTTCCTTTTTATATCCATACATACCAAACGCAATGGGCTTGCGCACATTTCTCAGATACTTCCGCTTATTCCCCTTCCATATCCCATACATACCCAAGTCCGCGCACATTTTTGATATACGCCGGCCGGGCCGGTATTTCCTCGATTTTTTCACGCAGCCTGCGGATATTGACGGCCAGCGTGTTCTCATCTACAAAATCCCCGTCCTGTTCAAATAAGTGGGACAATATCTGCTGCCTGGACAGTATCTGCTTTGGATGTTCCAAAAACAGGCAGAGCAATTTCCATTCATTTTTTGTTACAGATACTTCTTCCCCGCGTACCGTCACCCGCATTTCATTCGGATAGACGCATACCGCGCCAAAGCAGCGCATTGCGGCTTCGCCGCCCCTGGCGCTGCGCTTAAAATATGCTTCGATCTTTAAAAGCAGCACCGACAGGCTGAACGGTTTGGTAATGTAGTCGTCCCCGCCGGACTCATACCCCATCACCTGGTCTACTTCCTGGCTGCGCGCGGTCAAACAGATAATATGGGCGTTGCTGCGCGCCCTAAGCCACTGGATATAATCCAGCCCGCTGCCGTCCGGCAGGTTGATATCGCAGATCACCAGTTCCGGCAAAAAGGACAGCGCCTGCTCTTTCGCCTGCGCGAGCGTATGGCAGGGGCTGACACTGTGCCCCGCCTTTTCCAGCGAAAAAGAAATGCCGCGGTTTACATTTTCTTCATCTTCCAGTACTAGTATTTTTCCCATCTGCATGCCCCTTTTCCAAAAAGCGCCGTAGCCGTTTAAACGCCTTCCCTGCCGTCAAACGTAAACACCTCGTTCTCCTTCGTGATATCCACAATCCGTTTTAAAAACAGGCTGTTGTCCGTGCGGCTTTTGTATTCTGCGATCAACGAATAATCCTGCCACATATGCATCGGGAATACATGGTCTGCGCCGACATGTTTCATAAAATAGTCAAACCCTTTGAATGTATCATACCCCTGCCTTGGGTCTAGCGGCACAAAAGCCAGCTGGAAATGCCGGTCCGCAATCTGGCGCATCTCGCGTTTAAACCCGCGCTCCATCTTTCCATTGACCAGTTCGCCCACGCCTTCCCAATACCACCAGTGTAGGTCGCCCGCATGGTAAATCTGGCACCCCTCCGCTTCGATACAAAACGCAACCCCGGCGTCGGTAGAGGTCAGCGTGCGCACGGACAAGCCGCCCAGGGTATACTGCCTGCGCGGCGCGACATAAGTAATCCTGCCCATGACAGCTTCGTCATAGCCGTGCCGCAGCAAATAATTGCGGCTCATTTTGCAGTCTTTGGAAAATACAAACGATACGTTCGGATGCTGCGTAGCGAGCTTTAGATTATCCATATCAAAATGGTCGCGGTGCTTATGGCTGGCAAATACATAAAGCGCTTTAGCCGGGTCTAGTGCGGGTAAACGCCCCGTAAAGGTAAACCCGTTTACCTGGCTGCCGTCAAAATAGTCGAACAACAGCAACGTATGCGCAAGTTCCACCAAAAAGCTGCTGTGGTGTATAAATGTAACTTTCATAAAATCCCCTTTCCTAGTGCGTATTTGAAAAAGCATTTTTCAGACACGCTCTAACGCAAGATCCATCCGGCGGATGGCCGCGTTCGCTTTTGCGTAGACCTCCTGCGGGTCGAATCCGATAAAAAACCGGCCGTCTTCATATAAAATCCGGCCGTCAACCATCGTCAGCCTGACATTCTGCTTGCTGCCGCTGTAGACGATATTTTTTACCAGGTTGTTTTCCGGCTGCATATTCGGCTGTTTTAAATCAATTAAAATAAGATCCGCTTTTTTGCCGACGGCAAGCCCGCAGCAGTCCGCTAGGCCCATTGCTTTTGCACCCCCGTCCGTCGCCATGTAAAGGGCCTCGCTCGCCGGGATGCAGGCGGCGTCCATTTCCCGTATTTTTGCAAGCCCTACCGTCAGAAACAGTTCGCGGAACATATCCAGGCAATTATTGGAGGCCGGCCCGTCTGTGCCGATCGCCACATTGATTCCGCGCTCCACATAAGTTTTTACCGGTGCAATCCCGCTTGCCAGCTTCAGGTTCGAAGCCGGATTGGTTACAACGGACAGCCCGCGGCGCGCGAATATGTCGATATCGCCTTCGTCCATCCAGATGCAGTGGTAGCCCCCGCCGCCATATGCATACGCGCCAAGCGCATCCGTCAGCGCGGTAGGCGTCTTCCCCCAGCGGCCGATGCACTCGTCTACTTCCCGCCTGGTTTCGGCATTGTGCATATAAAACGGCAGATGCAGCTTCTGCGCCAGCCTCGCGGCCCCTTCCATCCGCTCCATGGACGTCGTATATTCCGCATGGACGCCCGCCGCATAGGTCAGGCGGCTGCTCATTTGTGTAATCGCATAGTATTCTTCTTCCATCTGCTGCAAAGAGCCGCAAAAATCATTCAGCGCAGACACTTGTACCGTCCGAAACCCCGTATCCCTGGCAGCCGCGGCGCTCGCCATCGGCAGAAAATACATGTCGAAATTAGCCGTAATGCCGCTTGTTAGATATTCCATAATACCAAGGATATTTAACCAGTACGCCTCTTCTTCGGTTAGCAGCGCTTCCTTTGGAAATACCTGCTTTGTAAGCCAGTCCTGCAAAGGCAGGTCGTCCGCGTAGGAACGCAGGAAAGTCATCGCCGTATGCGTATGCGCATTTTTAAACCCCGGCATCAAAATGCAGCCGGAGGCGTCAATTTCACGGTCCCAAGCCGGCTCTGGCATACGGCCGTGCAACGTTTCCCCATTTGCGGTAATGCCTGTTTTTGCGTCATCTTTGGTAGTTTCCGCTCTTGCGGAAATACCTATTTTTGCGGCATCTTTGGCACCTCCAATAAACGAAATCACACCTTTTTCCACCCACAGTTCGCCTTCTATCAGTTGAAACAAGTGGCTGCTTTGCGGCTGCAGCATCCTGGCGTTATAAAACCTGATGTTCATTCCCAAGCCCCCTTACAACATGGCCCTTATTACATGACTCTTTACAACATGACCCTTATTACATAACTCTTTACAACATGCCTCTTTACAACATGACCCTTATTACATAACTTTTTACAACAATCCTGAGGCAATATTTACAATCGACCTTGAGATCAGCCTGCGGAATTTTAAAGAAGCGGCGTCCGCGTTTTGCTGCACTTCCTTATGCGACAGCGGCTCTTTGGAAATGCCCGCCGCCATATTCGTAATTAAAGATATCCCCGCGACCTTCATCCCCATATGCCTAGCGGCGATCGCTTCGCAGGCCGTGCTCATGCCCACCGCGTCCGCTCCAAGCGCCCGGCACATTGCAATCTCCGCCGGCGACTCATAATTAGGCCCCTGCATTTGGATATAGACGCCGTGGCGCAGCTCAATCTCCAGGCTGGTCGCCGTAATTTCTATCCTCCGGTTGATTTCCTGGTCATAAATGCCGGTCATATCCGGAAAACGCTCGCCCAGCTCGTCGATGTTTGCGCCGATTAACGGGGACGGGACAAAGCTGGAAATCTGGTCTTTAATCAACATTAGATCGCCCGGACGCAGCGTTTCACTGATCCCTCCCGCAGCGTTTGTCAAAAGCAGCGCATTTGCCCCTAAAAGCTTCATCAGCCGGATCGGCAAAACAACGTCCGCCATATCATACCCTTCGTAATAATGGACGCGCCCCTGCATACAGACGATCGGCACATCCGCGATATAGCCAAAGACAAACCGCCCTTCGTGCCCCGCTACGGTAGAAACCGGAAACCCTGCGATCGAATGGTAGTCGACCTCCGCCTCCAGCTTCATATTGTTGGCATAGTCCCCAAGCCCGGAGCCAAGCACCAGGGCCAGTTTTGGCACAAAATCCGTCCTCTGGCGGACACATGTATAGCACTGGTGCAGTTTTTGTGCAACTACATTTTCTTGAAAATTTGTTTCGTTCATTTTTCCCCCTCCATTGCCTTTCCGACAGTTCCTGTAGAAATGATACGCCCTGGACAGAGCCTCAATCGCTTTCTCCATGGCTTTTGCCCGCTACAATCATGATCAATCATTACTTTAGATTATACAAGAGATCGCCCGGACTTACAATAAAAAACGCAGGATAATTTAACGGTAGCAAAAGCCGCTGTGCCACAGGCGCATAAAAGGCCAAAAGCGGCGCCCTGCAAGGATGCAGAAACGCCGCCTGTTTTTTCTATCCACATTTATCGCACTTTGCCACCTACCCGCTGTTGTCGGCACATAACGCCTACTTGCTGTTGTCAGCACATAACGCCTACCTGCTCTGCTACGGTAAAATCAGCGTCTGTGCACGCGCGGATGTCTTCGACTGTATAGCCGTCCGCCAGCTCCCTAAGGATCAGGCCGTCCGGGCTCACTTCAAAGTAGCACCGTTCGGTAACAATATCTGTCACGCACCCGGCACCGGTCAAAGGCAGGGTGCATTTTTTCAAAATCTTTGACTGGCCGTTTTTTTCACAATGGTCGGTCGCCACAATAATCTTTTTTACCCCGGCGCACAAATCCATTGCGCCGCCCATGCCCGGGGCAAGCTTTCCTGGAATCGTCCAGTTTGCGATATTGCCCTCCTGGTCTACCTGGAGCGTCCCAAGCACCGCCGCGTCGATATGGCCGCCGCGGATAAAAGCAAAGGAAGTCGTGTGGTCGCATACGCTGCCGCCCTTTTTCACAGATGCCGGCTGTCCGCCCGCGTCGATCAAATCTGGGTCCGCATCTTCCCATTTCGGCGTCGCGCCGCACCCGACAATGCCGATTTCCGCCTCCAGCCACAACTCCACTCCCTCAGGCAGGTAGTTCACACACATCAGGGGTATTCCGATTCCAAGATTCACAAAATCTCCGTCCTTAAAGAACTTTGCGCAACGTGATGCAATTAATGCGCGTCCTGTCAGATCTGCCATTATTTCCTACCTCCTTCTGCTTTTGCTCTCGCACGCTGCCACATCGGGCAAAACGGCTTCTTCTCCCCTTCCCGGACATAGACCATATCTATGACCGGCGCGGCGATATCTACCTCGTCCGGCCCGATCTCGCCAACCTCTACAAGCTCTTCTACTTCCGCAATCACAAGGTCGGCCGCAAACGCCATATAGCTGTTTGTCGCCCGCCCAGTCAGGCGGAATACAATATTGCCCGCCGTATCCGCCTTCCATGCCTTAATCAGAGCAATGTCCGCGCGCATTGGCAGTTCCAGCAAATACTCTTTGCCATTGATCGTAAGCTTCTGCTTGCCTTTTTCTATATCTGTGCCAATCCCGGTCGGCGTCAGGCAGCCGCCCAATCCTGCGCCGCCGCAGCGGATGCGTTCTGCAAACGTCCCCTGCGGGACGAATTCCACGTCCAGTTCGCCGGCAAACATCTGGTCGCGCGCAACCGGGTTCAGCCCGATATGCGTTGTGGCAAGGCTTTTCACACGGTGCTCACAGATCAGCCTGCCAAGGCCCTGGTCCGGCATCCCGCCGGAAACGGCGATCGCATGGATATCCGTTACCCCTTTTTCCAGCATCCCGCTAATGATTTCTTCCGCCGTAAGTTCCCCATGCCAATCCCCAAACATAATGGTCTGGCCGTCCTCAAATTTTTCAAGGATTTCTTCCATTGTTACAACTTTTGATCTCAAAATGCTCCCCACCTTTCCTGCCTGCTGCTTTTCTTTCCATGGCATGTGCTTTTTTGCGCTTCTATTATCCGTATTATTCTTATCCGTATTACTTTTCTTACTAAAATATATTTTTCTATTCTTTATTCCCCTTTAAATACCGCTTTGCGTTTCTCTACAAACGCCTTTACGCCTTCCTGGAAATCCATGGACGCGGCGCATTCCCGCTGCGTCGGTATTTCACAATCGGACAGGTACTGCTCGTAATCTTTGTAGCAGGCTTCATACATCTGCTTCTTTATATTTTTATAGGAAATTAACGGCCCGTTTGCAAGCTTTTTCGCAAATTCCATCGTAGCAGCCTCCAGCTCTTCTTTTGGCACTACCTGGTATGCCAGCCCAAGTTCCTTTGCTTCTTGCGCCGAAAGCGGCCGCCCTGTCGTACACAGTTCCAGCGCGCGCTGCGCCCCGATGCTTTTTGCCAGCAGATAGCTGCCGCCGGTATCCGGCACCAGACCTAAGTTGACAAACGCCATAATAAATTTCGCGTTCTGCGCGCAGATCAAAAAATCCGCGGACAAAGCCAAGCTAAACCCGGCACCAGCCGCCGCGCCGCTTACCGAGGCAATTACCATTTTGCCCATTTTTTTCATGCCGTTTGTCACGACCCCTACTTTTGCAATCAAATCATCCATGTTGACGTCGCCGCCATCTTGGATCAGTTTGTAAAAATATCCGATATCCCCGCCCGCAGAAAAGGCCTTCTCCGCGCCCTGGATAACTACAACCTTTACATTCGGGTCTTTCTCGCAGGCGTCTACCACGTAGATCAGCTCATCCGCCATCTGTGAGTCAATGGCATTTAAGTTTTTCATATAATTCATTTTAATGATGCCGATGCCGTCTTCTACGCTGTACTGAATTTTGTTTAATTCCATAAAATGTACTCCTTTCCACTGCTTTTCAAGCGCATTTTTAGTTATTTTTCCGATTATTTATCCATTCCATGCCATATGGCTATATTTATTATGCATAATTTACTGAATATTCTTTTATTATAATTCATTATAATATACAAATCCTAAAAAGTAAAGCAAATTGTATCTATAAAATACAAGTTTATGCCAGTTTTACAGATTTAAGATAGACCGGATTTCGCAAAAGGCAAGAATGATAGAAAAAAAAGATTTCTACATAATAAAAAACCGAAACACCTATCAAACAGGCATCCCGGTTCTTCTACAAGATTTTCTTGAAGATTATTGTAAGTTTCCAAGAAATATTTTCTTGAAGGTATTTCTTTAAATAGAGATTTCTTGAGAGCAGTCCGTACGGGAATCGAACCCGTGTTTCCGCCGTGAGAGGGCGGCGTCTTGACCGCTTGACCAACGGACCGTGCAAAATTATATTAACATAAAGGGACATAATTTGCAAGTATTTTTTTATTTTTTTTGTATAAAGCAGAACTGAGCGTGTTACTTTTTACGGGGTGGGGATATGCAGAATATGCCAGAATATACTATAAAAAGAAAAATAATAGGTTGTTATCCGGCAAAACGTGCAT
>CASUON010000145.1 GCA_949457475.1 uncultured Lachnospiraceae bacterium | reverse complement strand
TCTGTATAGGGTTTCCCTGTATACGGATTTCTGTATGTGGCTTCCCTGTATACGGATTTCTGTATGTGGCTTCCCTGTATACGGATTTCTGTATGTGGTTTCCCTGTATACGGATTTCTGTATGTGGTTTCCCTGCATCTTTGTCATATCTGTATAGAAAAAGCTGGGCAATAAAGGAACAAAAAAGCGGCATCCTGATAACAAGGATGCCGCTTTTTCACGATTTACGATTATATACTCGCGAACGCTAAGATTTGCCAAATTTATCGCCCGTATATACCTGCGAACGCCAATGTATCTGGAAATCTTTTTCGTTCGCGGGTATAACATTGCCACCTTCAATACCCATTTCCCACAAGCTGTCCATGGACATAGACCTGCCTAATATCCAACGTATCCGCAGCCAGCAGCACAAAATCCGCGTATTTCCCCGGTTCGATGCTCCCGTATTCCCGGTCTTGCCCAATCGCCCTGGCCGGGTTGATTGTCGCAGCCTTTACGGCGCTTTCGATCGGGATGTCCATATTGCGGATGGCGGTACGCATGCAATCCATCAGATTGGTAGCTGAACCGGCAAGCGTGCCGTCCTTTAAAAGCGCATGCGAACCATGGACGCTGACGGCAAGCCCGCCCAGGGAATAGTCCCCGTCCGGCATCCCGGTCGCCATCATGCTGTCGCTGACCAGTATCACACGACCGTCTCCAAACATGGCAAACGTAGCGCGCACCGCCGCGGGTGCAATATGGATGCCGTCGCATATTAATTCCGGCGTTACATACGCGCAGTCAAAGCCCGCCCCGACCGGCCCCGGGTTTCGATGGGTAAACGGCGGCATTGCGTTAAACAGGTGGGTCATATGGCTCGCGCCCAGCCCAAACGCCTCCATAGCCGTTTCGTAGCCGCAGCCGGTATGCCCGATGGAAATACGCACCGAAGCCGCATACCGGCGGATAAACGCCATCGCCTGCTCTGTTTCCGGGGCAATGGTAATAAGTTTTACAAGGCCCTCGGACGCGTCCGCCAGCCGCTGGAACATATCCGCATCCGGCGCTTTTATATACGCGGGGTTTTGCGCGCCTTTTTTCTCCATGGAAATAAACGGCCCTTCCAGGTTTATGCCGCAAAGCCTTGCCGTCGCGCCTGGTTTCCAATTATGGGCATAAGCAGCCGCAAATTTGCAGATTTTAAGAAGCTCTTCTTCCCCAAGCGTCATCGTCGCAGGGCAGATCAACGTAACGCCGTTTTGCAGTTCATATGCCCCGATACGCTGCAGCGCTTCTTCCGTCGCGTCGCAGAAGTCAAATCCGGCGCATCCATGGAAATGGATATCTATAAGCCCCGGGATTAAAAGGCAGCCCTGCGCGTCAACCTCCTGCGCATCCTGGCAGCCCTGCGCAAACCGTTCCCCCTCTATGCAGACATCTTTCGTTTCGAAACGCCCGTGCGGGGTAAATACAGAAGCATGTTTGATTTTCATGTTTCCTCCTTGTCCTGTATACAAAAATGTTTTCGTAAGTATAACATAGCGGTGGGGGAAAGTCTATGGGGTTATGGCTTTCTTACGATACTGCTTCATTGCCGGCGATAAAAGTTTCTATTTCCCAGTCCATCTCCTGCCGGATATGCGCTGCATCGGCGCCCTCCAACCATACTTTTGTCCATGCTGCTGTTTTTTTTACCGCCTCTTGAATATTCCAACGGGGCGCCCAATGAAAAATGGATTTCATTTTGCTGCAATCCAATTTCAGAAAATTTGCTTCATGCGGTGCATACGGGTCTAACTGGTCAACTCTTACAAGGTATATATGCTTGTGTTTCGCTATATGCCCCGTTTCAAACGCAAAATTCGTTTCGAAAAGTCCCCTATTCCATATTTCCGAAAACAAATCTACCAGCCCTCCCGTTGTTACGCAGTCACACCCATCCGGGCCGACATTGTAGCAACCCGCGTATTGGGGGTCTTTATATTGTTTTTCCGCAATTAATAAATATGCAAAAAGAGGCTCTAATACATGTTCGTATGGCCTTACAGAATATGGATTTCGTACAATAACCTCCCCCGTGTTTTCCCCTTTATTTCTGGCGTCCATCAATCCCCTGACACAGTCCGCCATAATACGGTCATTTGCAAAATCGCCGCCACCAATAACATTCCCTGCGCGGGCAGTACTGACGCTTGCTACACCGTTATATCCTTGCGTATGAAAAAACGAATCACGGTAACTATGTGTCACCAGTTCTGCACAGCTTTTCGAACTTGAATACGGGTCGCTGCCTCCCAGTTCATCATTTTCGCGGTATCCCCATTCCCATTCATGATTGCGGTAAACCTTGTCTGTCGTAACATTCAACATAGAACGCACCCCATGCCATCCACCATTTTGCAGTCCGCCATTAGACGGGGGAATATGGGAAAGCCGTACGCTTTCGCACACATTTACCGTCCCCATTACATTTGTAGCAAAAGTATCCACTGGGTCTTTGAAGCTGTCGCGCACAATTGGCTGTGCGGCAAGATGAAAAACAATTTCCGGACGGAACTCGTAAAATGCCTGTTTGAGTTTTCCTATATCCCTCACATCCGCATAAACCTGCGTAAGCAACGCATGGTTTTCTATTCCTGCAGCTGTAAAAAGCGCCGGGGTTGTTGGAGGTTTCCTCGCATAACCAAAAACTTTTGCGCCGGCGCTTAATAGAATATGCGTCATCCAAGAACCTTTAAATCCTGTGTTTCCTGTTAAAAGCACCCGTTTCCCTTGATAAAAAGACAGCAGTTTTTTATAATCCAAACAATTTGTCATTCGCTTTAATCCCCAATCCATACGATAGCACTTATTTTACTCATTGTTTTTGTACCTAGCCACAACCTTTTTGACTGCTTTGATAACATCGGATACATCCTGGCTACTCATTGACGGGTACAGTGGAAGACTCATAATCGAATCGTAAATAGATTCTGCATTTGGACACAACCCTTTTTTATATCCCATTTGCTGATAATAAGGAAAATAATATACTGGAATATAATGCACCTGGCAAAAGATATTTTCTTTTTGCATTGCTTCAAAAAAAACGCGCCGCGTACAAGAAAGCTTTTCCAGATGCAGCCGTAATACATATAGATGGCGGCATGTATCCGATTCTGCGATTTCCCTTTGGATAGCCACTTCCCGCATCTGCGTAAAAGCCTCGTCATATTGCCTGGCAATTTCACTTCGCCGTTTGCGGAAGTCGTCGATCCGGCTCATCTGACTTCTTAAAAGCGCCGATTGAAAATCTGTCAACCGGTAATTATATCCGAGTGAAACTTCTTCATAATACCAGGGCGCGGCGCCTTTTCCCCCTTCGCTTTGAACGGTGCCGGCGTCTTCCATTTCACCCGCATCACGCGTAATCCCATGTGCGTGCGCTAACACCAGCCTTTTGTATAAAAGCGCGCTATTTGTTGTAACTGCCCCGCCTTCCCCGCTGGTAACCGTTTTTACCGGATGGAAACTGAAACAGGTCATATCCGCAAGGCTGCCAACCGCCCTGCCATTATACTTTGTCCCAATCGCATGCGCAGCGTCTTCGATAAACACTAGATTATATGCTTCGCATATTTGCCGTATTTCTTTGTGACAAACAGCCTGCCCTGTAAAATCCACTGCAATTACCGCTTTTGTCTTATGCGTAATACAGCTACGGATGCTTGCGGGAGATATATTATAAGTCTGTGGATCAACATCTGCAAATACAACCTTCGCTCCACAATACAAAATGCAATTTGCGCTGGCAGCAAACGTAAGCGGCGTCGTAATGACTTCATCCCCGGCTTTTATGCCTGCTGCAATACAAGCGCAATGAAGTGCCGCGGTACCGCTTGAAACAGCGACTGCATATGCCGCGCCTACGTACTCCCGCAGGCATTTCTCCAAAGCCGCCACTTGCGGCCCTCCGGTCAGGTAATCGCTTCTGAGTACTTGTACTACTGCCGCAATGTCTTCTTCTGATATTGACTGACGTCCATAATACAATGGTTTCTCCCGAACTGGCCCACAAATCTGAAAATCCGTATATTCCATGATCCTCCTCATTTCTTACCATTTTTTCCACGGCGCTTCCCCACTTGCCCACAAGCGCTCAAGAAGCCTCTTTTCCCGTATAGTATCCATACATTGCCAGAAACCATTATGCGAATAGGACATCAACTCCCCTTTTGACGCAAGTACTTCCAAGACATCTTTCTCAAATACCGTTTCATCCGCGTCAATATAATGAAATACAGCGGGCTCTAATACCATATACCCGGCGTTGATGGGCTCTTGGTCAGCCAGGCTTTTTTCTCGAAACGCTTTAACCGAATGGTCTTCATCGATATCCAAAATCCCCTTCTGCTGCTGCATAACCACCGAAGTCAATGTCGCTGTCTTTCCATTCGCTTTATGAAATTCCAAAAGTTCTTGGATATCAACATCACAGACGCCGTCACCATACGTCAACATAAAAGTTTCGTCACCTATATATTTTTGAATCCGCTTAACCCGTCCTCCAGTCATCGTATATAAGCCAGTATCAACGACAGTTACTTTCCACGGCTCCGTCCGTTTATCATGAACCAGCATCTGGTACTCGTCTGTAAGGTCAAACGTAACATCCGATGTATTGAGGAAATAATCACGGAACCACTCTTTGATAATATGCTGCTTGTAACCCGCGCATATGATAAATTCATTAAATCCATAACAAGAATACCCTTTCATAATATGCCACAAAATCGGCATACCGCCAATTTCAATCATAGGTTTGGGTTTGTAATCCGATTCCTCCGATATTCTTGTTCCAAGCCCTCCAGCCAATAATACAATCTTCATATACCACACCGTCCTATCTACCGTTTCGCTTTTCACTTGCCAAAAATCTCTATCCCGTCTTCAAACGAAACTTCCGCTTTCCAACCTGTATCGCGAAAGATTTTTTCTATACAGGGCTTTAAACATACATAAGGTTTACAAGGGGCGCCATACGATACCATTTCTCCTTGCAAGTTGGAATAGATTTTTATCATTATTTCCACATACTCTTTCAACGGCCGGTAATCCCCATTCGCAACATTGTAAATTTCTCCAGGACGTCCTTTTTCCGCAAGCGCGATCAATGCTTCTGCAGCATCTGCCGCGTCCAAAAAATCCCACTCCTGCAAGCAAGATGAAAGCTGCATGCCTTTACCTTCAACAAGTGTTTTATATAAATCTGGCAGCAGGCGTCCATGCGGTTCATATTTTCCATACAAACTAAAAATACGCGCCCATATCCACTCCATTCCCAGTGCATTGGCGCGCCTTCTTGATAAAAAGCAGGCTGCCGCCTTCGCCGCACCATAGTCGCAAAATGGCTCCGGCAACAGCTCTTCTGTAATAATTTTGTCTGTTGCGCCATATTCTGCCTGGGACCCCGTTGCGATAAACCGCCTGCATGACAACCTGCATGCTGCCTCAAGGGCACATATTGTACGATCGATATTCTCTTTTTGTGCCGCAAAATCATACCTGCCTCCCTGCCATGCCAAATGAAAGAAAAACCCTCCAGAAGCCTTTTCCTGTACGATTGCGCGATCTGTGTCCAACCTGCTTATTTCTGACAAATCAAGTTCTATCGTCACGACATTTCTAAGCTTTTTTATCCGCTTATTATGCTCCGACCCCGGACGTACAATCGCATAAACACGATAACCATGCCCTAACAGATGTTCAGTCAGATTGCAGCCCGCAAATCCTGCCGCACCGGTAACAAATGCAATTTTTTCACCCACTTTTACTACATGCTCCTTTTGTAAATCAAAAACTTTTCGTTTGTCCTTTCACGAAAAAATAAAAGTTGTTCAATAAAATGGATAGAAGCAAAATTATCTTTATGAATGACCGCGAAAAAATGGTTTGACTTCCAATATTCCAATCCCCAGCGCATAATCCGTTCGACGGCTTCTCTCGCATACCCATTCCCCTGCATATCCGCGGATGTAAGATAACTAAGCATAATATGTCCAGATATATATTTTGCGCCATAAACCCCAACCACTTTCCCAGTCTCGTTATCAATTGCCATCCAGTCTATCCGCTGTTGATTTGGTACATAGTTTTCCCAATACCATTTCCTGTGTCCTGGTATAGTAACCGCACAAGGATTTTCAAAAAAACGGTACACCTTTGGATTCGATCTTAGACTTACGATCGTATGGGCGTCAGATTCATCTATTTCCCTCAACCATAACCGCTCCGTCGCCATATGGGATTCACTATGTTTCATCCTTACACACTCCCTGCATACTCTTTATCAAATCTTCGTTTGTAATCGGCGTACCGAATGCAATATCTCTGGCGCTCTTTTTCCCAATCAATTGATGGATATATTTAGGCGCAATTCCATAGCCTGGGCGGATGATACGGATGTTTTCATCCGTAAACGTTTCTCCGCGCTGAATATCCTTTACCGCAAACACGCTCCGCCGAAACACAGCTTGATCCTTTTCCCCCTCTGTAAGGCTATAATCCGGGCCACGGGCAATCTGTGCGGCATTCCTGGCGTCTTTGGCCATCTGGGCGAATTCATCTCTCGGCATGCTAAACTTGCTGTCTACACTGTCTATGCCATCTAATTTTATATGTTTTTCCACAACACATGCACCAAGCGCGACTCCTACCACAGCGCCAAGGCTGCCGGCGCTATGGTCAGAAATGCCAACTGGCAATCCGAACCTACGGCGCATATCCATAATATTTCCCAAATGCAAATCTTCCCATGCCGCAGGGTATTCACTGCAGCATTTCAAAAGGATAATATGCTCATTTCCCACCTTCTTGCACGTATCCACAGCTTCTTTTATTTCCGCAATACTACCCATACCAGTAGAAAGAAGCATTGGTTTTCCTTTTGACGCGGCATATGCAATCAGTGGAAGGTCGACCAACTCAAAACTTGAAATTTTATAAGCCTCTACACCAAGTTCTTCTAAAAAATCAACATCGTTATGGGCAAAAGGCGTAGACAAAAAATCTATGTTGTACTTTTCACATTCTTTTTTTATCGCCCCATGCCACCCATACGGCATACCTGCAGTTTTATATAAATCATAGAGCCTGTAGCCATTCCATAAACCGCCCCTAATTTTAAAGTATTCATTCTTGCAATCGATCGTAAGGCTATCCGGTGTATACGTCTGTACCTTTAAGCAATCCGCACCTGCATCCGCCGCCGCACGGACAATTGCAAGCGCTTGCGCAAGGCTGCCCCCATGGTTAGCGCTCATTTCAGCGATAATGTATACTTCTTTCCGGCCGATCTTTTCCAATAAATGGTTCATGGCTGTCTCCTTCTTTTCCTTTCAAATGGTGTCCGCTCGCACATGCCATTGAATATTTCCATTCTGCCAGTTTCCAGTCATTTTCTGTATCAATATCCTGCACCTGCATTTCATCAACAATAATTGGTCGTACACAGTCGGTCAGCGAATGCGTCTGTAAAAACGCTTCTATTCGAAAGAAATAAAACTGCCCGCTATCATGATAAACGGGCTCCAAATCCTGCGAACGCTTTAAATAATCTTCTGCCTGTACCGGATACAGCCAGCCGTCTTTTAAACGCAAGCCACGCTGCGGCGGAAACGAAAACCGGACAACCGGAAAAACTACATGGCAATCTTTGGAAGATTCTAAAATCTGGTACGCTTCTTTTAGTTTCCCATCTGATATAAAAGGCGCCGTTGGATAAATGCAGCAGCCGTAATCATAAAACCTCCCCATTTTTTGATACTGACGCAACACTTCTTCCAAAACGTCTTCTGTCGTAGCATAATCGTCCGAAGCCCGCGCACTCCGGAGGAATGGAACTTCAGCTCCATGCGCAGTAGCTAGGCTGGCTATTCCACGATCATCTGTGGATACCATAACACAATCAAACAGACCGCTCTCAATAGCCGTATGAATGGAATATAGCAGGATCGGTTTTCCGCAAAAAATTCTGATATTCTTTCCTGGTATCCTCTTAGAACCTCCCCTAGCAGTAATAATTGCTATTACACGCATTCTCCTACCTCCTGTATCATTGCTAATGCCATTTCTATCATCTTTTCCGTATAGACATAGTTCTTTTGCGTAAACGAATAATCATACTGCAGGCGGATGCATTGGCTCATCCTGCTTTTTAATGCTTTTGCCTGGCTGCGTACCCAATCTATCATTTCTTCCTCTTCCTTTTTTTCTTCTGGAGCATGAGCTGCCGTTTGTTTGAAATATTTTACGGCGTGTATATAATCAGCTCTTTGGCCTTTTTGATAAGCGGAAAGCAACGTTTCCAAATGAACAGGGGACAAACTGCCCGTCTGGCACATATAATCTAAGCTCAATAATTCATACAATATCCGTAAGCAATTTCTTACATTTCCCTCGTCTTTTAATAACTGTGATAGCTTTGTATAATGCCATAACTTTTCGTTCTCAATATCTATGCATTGATCTAGTAATATGGAAATCTTATTTTGTAATCCAAGCGGGTCAAACCGATAAGGCGTCCGCATTAGCCAGACAACATTATGAAACAGTCCATAGTTGTTCCCTCTATCTATATATGGTTCCGACAGGAAATTAAAAAAAGCGGAAACTTCCCAAAACGCGATGCAGTCATAAATCTTGCCATTATAAAATTTTCGATATCG
>CASUON010000144.1 GCA_949457475.1 uncultured Lachnospiraceae bacterium | reverse complement strand
GAATTTAACTGCCGGATAACAACCTATTAGTTCTCATTTTTAAGGGATATCCCCATCCCGTGAAAAGGAACGAATTTTACATTTTAAAACCGGGCTAACTTAGAGCGTGTTTGACACTGTAGCAAAAAGGAGATAAAATGATGGGATGAAAGAGAGGTGTTTTTATGCAGATATCCAGCAGGTTTACGATAGCCATCCATATTTTGGCGTGTGTGGAGACATTCGGGAAGGAACATAAAATTACCAGTGATTTTCTTGCATCCAGCATCAACGTGAATCCGGTCATTATCAGAAAGATTTTGTCCCAGCTTAGAAATGCGGGCTTGATTGAAGTGGCAAGGGGAGCCGGCGGGACAACGGCTACAAAGCCAGTTGATGAAATTACATTTTATGATGTATATAAGGCGGTGGACTTGTTAGAGGAAGATACGCTGTTCCATTTCCATGAGAATCCAAACCCGGACTGCCCGGTAGGGAAAAATATCCATATGGCATTGGAAAAGTTGGAGCGTATCCAAAGGGCAATGGAGCAAGAAATGAGGCAGTTTACAATTGCGGACGTAGCAGGCCAGATCAGGCAGTGTATGTAAAGGCAAGCGAATTGCGCGCAGAATAGCGTAAAAAAGGAATGCGGATCGTGTAAAAAATGAGGAGGATGGCATGGCAATTGAAAGAGTAAGGTCATATTTCAGAAACTATGGGATGGAAGAACGGATACGGGAATTTAACGTATCCAGCGCAACGGTGGAGCTGGCAGCGGCGGCGTTGCACTGCGAGCCGCAAAGGATAGCCAAGACACTTTCCTTCCTGGTGGAAAATGAGCCGGTGCTGATCGTAGCTGCCGGAGATGCGAAAATAGACAATCCCAAGTATAAGGCGACGTTTGGAAAAAAGGCAAAAATGCTCTCTGCGGACGAAGTAGAACGCCTGGTAGGGCATGCGGTGGGCGGCGTGTGCCCGTTTGCGGCCAATACGGGTGTTAAAGTATATCTGGATATATCGTTAAAACGTTTTGAAACGGTGTTTCCGGCTTGTGGCAGCTCTAACAGCGCCATCGAGCTTACGATTCCGGAGCTTGAGGAGTATTCCGGGTATGTGGAATGGGTAGATGTCTGCAAAGGATATGGGCAGTTGGTTTAAGTGTCCGTTTATGGGCAGGGCGGTAAGGCCAGCGGAAGAACCAGGAGTGGCTTTTCCGCTGCCAGTTGCCTTGCGCGTATTTGAAAATTCATTCCCGCGATCTGCATGATCTAAAAGCCCGGCTCCCGCTCCGTAGAAATTTTAATCACAACAGTTGTCTGATCTGCATGGTTCCAGATGGAATGCGGTATCATGCCGTCTACAAAAAAAGACTCGTTTTTTCTTACAATAAATTCCTGGTTATCAAGGAGAACCTTGGCTTCTCCGTCTACTACAATAAAAATATGGTTGTCGCTATGCGTGTGGTTCCCTTCCGGGCCGCCGCCGCCTTTTTCTATATAGGCAATCGCGCCCCATTTGATCCTGCCGTTTTCGTCAAAAAGTTTTTTGGCGGAAAACCCTTTGTGATTTGGCGGCGTCATAAATTCTTGCATGTCATTCAATCTCCTTATTTGATTTTTTCATGTTTTATCTTCTTAACTGTAACCTTAAAGTAGCAAAAATGTCAAGAAAATTCATTTTTGTGGTTTATGTAGTGCTTGTCAAGACGAAGAAGCTAAAAGCATCGGGCATTGGAGCAGGGCTGCTTGAGAAGAGGATAAAATATTGTAGGGTGTAAATGTTGCAATCAGGGAGTATAACAGTGAAATTTCCGATATCCGCAGGTGAAAGAATTTACGAAAAAATAAATCACCTGCGGGTATCGATTATGGAAAGTCCGCTAATGAGCGCGTGTCTGGTTGCTATGCGCATGATTCCTCCGCAGCACTCTCGACTCGAAGAACAATCCTGCGCATTATTTAAAACTTATTTATCGACAGTCCCTTAGCAAAGGAATAATAGCCCATGCCCGGCAGCAGGCGCTTCGTGATCTCGGCGGCCTCGCTCCCGGTAGCGCCTGCTTCACCCTGGATATTGGTAGCGAAAAAACAGGTCCGGCCGCCTGTCTCGAAAAAGCCGATAAACCAGCCGTTCACATCCTTGCCGTCTACGCAGCCGGTGCCGGTCTTTCCATAAAAACGCGCGCCCTTTGGGCCGTTTTTGGAAGAAAACAGGCAGATCGCCTCTTTTACAGCGGCTACATGTTCTGTAGCAAAGCCATATTCATTGCGGTACAAGGCGGCCAGCTGTTCTACTTGCTCTACCGGGGAGATTTTTAACGACGACTGCATCCAGTAGGAGGAGGTATCGGCGCGGACGCTGGAAGATAAGGCCTGGTTCCCATATCCGATTCTTTTTACATACTTATAAATCGCAGGCATTCCAAGGCGGCGGTCTATCTCCTGGAAATACCAGTTGACGGAAGAGCGCATGGCGGAGTCCAGGTTCTGGTCTGCGTTCCATGCTTTGATCGGGTAGTCTGTCCCATCCCACGGCAAGCGTGATTGCTCCGGCGTAATAATGCCTGCTTCTAGCCCCAGCAGCGCGCTGTATAGTTTGTAGGTAGAAGCGGGAGATACCCGTAAGGTGGCGCGGTTTTTGTCATAGACATGCCAGGCATCCTTTGTTAAGTCGTACAATACGAAACTTCCGGCGTATCCTTGAAAATACGCGGATGCGTCGATTTCAACAACCTTTTTTGATGAGACGTCCCACTGGTAGACGTCTACGTCCGCCGCGCAGGTAGATAGCAGCGGGGCGAGCCCCCAGAGCGTGGCGGTGATGGCGGCGCAGGCGGCAAGCCCTTTTTTGTTTGTAAATAATTTTTTCCGCCCCGTTGCATGTATGCATCCGGACTGTCCGCTGCCGTTTGCGTATTCAGACTGTCCGCCACCATATGTACAACCAGACTGTCCGCTTCTATTTGCGCGGCCTGTATGGTTTTGATAGGAAGCAATATGTGCAATCCTTTTTTGCATCTGTTTCATTGTGCCGCTGATTCCGGCGGCAAACGGGGATGGCGCAGACGCGTTTTTTTCCGCAAGGTTAATCAGCGTATTGCCATAGGCAGCGTATTCGTTTTCCGTAAGCAGCTTTAGCACAGAAGCGTCGCATGCGATTTCCCGGTCGGTGCGCATCTCTTTTAGCGCGTACCGTACCAAGGGATGGAACCAGTACAGTACGCCAAAAAGGTTCATCAGGCAATTTGCCACGGCGTCTTTGTGCTTGTAATGCTGCAATTCATGCAGCAGCATAAAGCGTATATCTGCAGCATGAAAATCACAGGCTAGGTGCAGGGGCAGGTAAATACGGGGCGTAAACAGCCCTGTAATGGCAGGGGCATGCAAAAAAGCCGTACAGTAGATCGGGATATCCTTTTTTATATCCAGTTTACGCAGGCAGCGGTTGTATAAAGCTCGGATATTTGCGTCCTGTAATGGGAGCGCGGACTTTTTCAGAATGTCCAGCCGCTTTTTTGACCGGAAAAGGAAAAAAAGCATAGCCAGGATGCCCGCAAGCCATATGCCGCAAAAGAAACAGCCGGCGACCGGCGGCGTGCCGCTGTCGACGTACTGCGTAAAGTCGTCTAGATGGATAGCCGGGCCGGGCGCCTGCCAGCCTGCGCCGGATTGCGTTTTGGCTGTTGCAGGCAACGGCGCGGCATAGTTAAACTTGCCAAGCCATATAAAAAAGGGGGAAAATCCGGCCGGGCGGATGGGCAGAAACGGGACAGCGAGCGCCCCAAGCAGGGCATACCATAAGTTGAACTGCATCCGGCTGGTCAGGCAGCCTCGCAATGCCCGTTTTGCCAGAAGAAACAGGCACACCAAGAGGCAGATTGCTATATTACAGAAGATAAAACGTATGCCAAAACCTGCCATTTTAATCCCTCCCGCTACCCGGCTTGCCGCTGCCTTTTAGAAGGAGCGAGCGCAACGTGTCGATTTCTGAAGCAGAAAGATTCCCTTCATCCATAAAGGAAGAAAGCATAGCGGTTATATCGCCATTGAAATAACGCGCCACAAACGAATGGCTTTTTTGCCCAATGTATTCTTTTTCTTGTATCATGGGTGTGTATACAAACACGCGGCCCTGTTTCTCATAAGAGAGGGCGCCTTTGGTTACGAGGCGCTTGACTAATGTCTGTATCGTCTTGGGGCTCCACGTTGTCGTTTTCGTCAGTATATCCGTGACCTCATTCGTACTGATTGGCGCGTGTTTCCATATGACTTTCATAACTTCATATTCCGCTTCTGAAATTTGTGGCAAAGCTTTCATAATTTATTAGAAGCCTCCTGCTGTATGATTTTAGGTTCTTAATCTGAGATTTTTATCAAAGTTCATGTATTAAAGTTCATTTATCAAGGTTCATTTATCAAGGTTCATTTATCAAAGTTCATTTATCAAGGCTTCCTCGTATCTTTATTTTTGACTTCGCTAGGATTTTTTCCAAACGTACGCCGAAAAGCCTTTAAAAAATTGGAATAATCGTTAAAACCGCATGTTTCACAGGCATCGGATACGCTCGCGCCTTGGCAGAGCATGTCGTATGCCAGGTTCAGCCGCTTTTTCATAATGTATTGGTAAGGCGAGCATCCGGTATGCCGTTTGAACAGATGGCTGAAATAATTTTTACTTATGTAAAAGTGCGAGGCGATGGTGTCAAGCGTCAGGCTTTCGGCGATATGGCTGTTAATGTATAAAAGGCTTTGGTTAATCAGTTCGTTTTCAGTAATTTCATTGTCCTGTGGCCAACGGTCAAAAAGCGGGTTTGGGCACAACAGGCATTCGGGTTCAAAATAAGCCCGGTTTAGCAGCGTCAGGATTTCGATTACATAGGAATAGATCAGTATTTTATTCCCAAGCGCGTCCATAGTTTGTTCCTGTTCAATACTGTTGCAGGCGTTAAGCAGCCGGCTAAGGTTTGCGCTGTCCGGCCGGAACAGGCTGCGTTCATTTTGCAGGGCATGCTTAAAACAAGCCGCCAAGTCTGTGCCGGATTGGCTGGTATGGGTAAAAAAATCGACGTTTACCCAAAGGATAATACATTCATAAATCGGGGCGGAAAAAGAAACAGCCGGGCAATAGACATTATCGCTGCTGATTAACAAGATATCGTTGGGACGAAGGCTGTATATCTGGCCGTTCATCTGGTAGCTGGCGTCCCCTGCAAGGAACAAATACATTTTGAATAAGTTGCTCCCGCATAGTTCCATGGCAGAAGGATAATCGCCGCAGTAGCAATGGTAATATTCGTAGAGATTACCAGTCATCATATGTGCAAATTGGAAATCGTCATTGTACATAATTGATATTTTTTCCTTCTATATTTTTCTATTTTGTTATTATACAACAACATTTACCAGATTTCAAGTTGGAAATACTAGGTAAAAATATACATAAATCGGTTATAATTACATATAAATATATAAAAAATGCCGAAACATAAGGCGTAACACTGCATCAGTTATAAGCACTGCTCATTCTGTATAGATGGCGTGCTTGGAGAAAGGAGACAAACACATGAAGAAATCTCGAGGGGTATTTGCCGCTTTTGTATGTATGGTTCTTATGGCGGCCCTGGCAGGCTGTGGCAACGGAAGTTCCGGGAAAAAGATTGTCCGCATCGGGCATAACCAGGCGACGGACCATCCGACCCACATTGCCCTGCTGGAATTTGAAAAATTTGTGGAAGACAAGCTGGGCGACCAGTACGATATTGAAGTTTTCCCAAGCGAGCTTCTTGGCTCGCAGACCGATATGGTGCAGCTGACGCAGACCGGGGCGATTGACTTTTGCGTTGCCAGCAATTCGATCCTGGAAACATTTTCTGACAATTATACGCTGTTTAATATGCCATATCTGTTCGCATCCAGCGAAGCGTACCATGCGGCAATGGACGACCCGGAAATTACAGGCCCGATTTTTGAGTCTACCAAAAAAGCGGGATTTGAAGCGGTTACTTGGATTGATGCCGGAACTAGGAATTTCTATACGGTCGGGACGCCGATCGAATCGCCGGCAGATTTAAAAGGCTTGAAAATCCGTGTGCAGCAGTCGCCGACTAACGTAGAAATGATGCGCCTGCTTGGCGGTTCGGCGACGCCGATGGGGTTTGGGGAAGTATATACTTCTTTACAGTCCAAAATTATAGACGGCGCGGAAAATAACGAGATGGCGCTGACGTCCAACGGGCATGGCGACGTCTGTAAATATTATTCTTACGATATGCACCAGATGATACCGGATATCCTGATTGGAAACAGCGCGTTTTTGGAAGATATGCCGTCGCAGGATCGCGAAATTTTCAACGAGGGGTTTGCTATTGTCAATCAGGTGGAGCGCGCAGAGTGGACGATGGCGGTGGAAGAGGCAAAAAACAGGGCGGAGAATGAACAGGGCGTTACTTTCCTTTATCCAGATACCGCGCCGTTCCAGGAGGTATGCCTGCCGATGCACGAATCGATCTTGGAGCAGTACCCGGATTTGAGGGAGTTTTACGATGCCATCCAGGCATATAACCAGAAATATGCGGGAGAGCCTTCAGATGAAAAGGATTCAGATGGTAAATCTTCAGACGGAAAGACTTCAGATGAAAAGGCGTCTGATGAAAAAGAAACAGGAAATCAAATAACGGAAGGGGGAGGCGTAGATGAATAAACTGCGTAAAGTACTGACCGGAGTGTTAAATATACTGGCGGGGGGAAGTTTTCTGGTTATGGTCATATTGACCTGCTGGCAGGTGTTTACCCGCTATGTCCTTGGAAACCCATCCTCCTGGTCGGAAGAGCTGGTTTCTTATATGTTTGCGTGGATGAGCCTGCTTGGGGCGTCCATTGTTACTTCTGAACGGGGGCATATGAACATACCGATATTTGTAGAACGTACAGGGCCAGCAGTACAAAAAGGACTGAACTGCCTTGGCGAAATAACGGCATTTTTGTTTTCGGCAATCATTTTAGCTTACGGGGGCATGCAGATTACAAACCTGGCAATGGGGCAGATGACGTCTTCGCTGGGCGTCCCGATCGGGATATTTTACATTGTGCTGCCGTTGTGCGGCGTGCTGAATATGATATATACAGCGTTAAATATTGTTGACATTATCAAACAGAAGGAGGAAGCAGTATGAATATGGCAATGCAATCTTTGTTTTTGATTTTAATTGTATTATTGGTGCTGCTGGCCTTGGGCGTCCCGATTGCTTATGCAATCGGCATTTCGTCGCTGGTTACCATACTTGGCACTGTTTCGTTGGACGTATCAGTGGTGACTGCCGCGCAGAGGACGTTTGTCGGGATGAGCAAATTTAGCCTGACTGCTATCCCGTTTTTTATCCTGGCGGGCAATTTGATGAACCAAGGCGGCATAGCCAAAAGGCTTGTAGATTTTGTAATGGCGATACTTGGAAAATTTCCAGGCGCGCTGCTTGTGACCAACGCCGGGGCGAACGCACTGTTTGGGGCGATCTCAGGTTCCGCTTCTGCGGCCGCAGCGGCGGTAGGGAGCATGGTTAAAGAAGGGGAAGAAAGGCAGGGGTATGACCCGGCTGTATGCGCGGCTACCAACGGGGCCTCCGCGCCGTCCGGGCTGTTAATTCCGCCTTCAAACGCGTTAATTACGTATTCGCTGGCGTCTGGCGGCACGTCGGTTGCGGCGCTGTTTTTGGGCGGCTATATACCAGGGATTTTATGGGCGCTTTGCTGTATGGTAGTAGGTATTATCATTGCGTTGCGCAAAGGCTATACCGGCACCAGCGGGCGTTTTGACTGGAAGAACCTTGGCGTATGCACCCTGCGGGCGATCCCGGCGCTATCTTTGATCGTCGTGGTCATCGGTGGCATTGTAGGCGGTGTGTTTACCGCTACCGAAGGTTCGGCGATCGCGGTTATCTACGCCTTGGTGCTCGGTATCTGCTACCGGAATATTACGTTGCAATCCTTTTGGGATATCGTTGTAGACAGCGCGAAAATGAGCGGTATGGTCGTGTTCTTGATCGGCGTGTCGAATATCCTGGGGTGGATCATGGCGTTTACGCAGATTCCGCAGGCCGTATCCGCAGCTTTGCTTGGCCTAACGGATAACAAGTACATTATCCTTTTGATTATGAACGTAATCCTGCTGGTGGCGGGTACATTTATGGATGTAACGCCGGCGATTCTGATTTTCACGCCGCTGTTTTTGCCGATTGTACAGAGTTTTGGCATGAACCCGATCCACTTTGGGCTGGTGCTGGTTTATAACCTGTGTATTGGAAATATTACGCCGCCGGTTGGAAATACGCTGTTTGTTGCGATCAAAGTCGGCCGGTCGTCGCTGGCGGAAACGCTCCCGTATATGGTCTGGTACTATATCGCGATTTTGGCGGGGCTATTGCTCGTTACGTATGTGCCGTTTATCAGTATGGGGCTGCCGATGATGGCCGGACTTGTCTGAGAGTGGCCTGGCGGGTATGGCTTAAATGGGGGGCTGTTTCATTTACCGGAGTATGGGGGTTTGAAATATCAATAAAAGGATGCCAATGGGATTGGCATCCTTTTTATTACTTTTCATGGGGTGGGGATATCCCTTGAAAATGAGAACGAATAGGTTGTTATCCGGCAGTTAAATTCTGGAATAGTTTTTAAGTTTTGTGCTACCCGGACGCTGGAACCAGGCCGCAAGCCCTCTCGGATGTTCCAG
>CASUON010000143.1 GCA_949457475.1 uncultured Lachnospiraceae bacterium | reverse complement strand
TATATGCTCGCCCAGATGCGGCCACTGCCCCCGGATAACGCCCGCAATGATATTGGAAATCCTATAATTGTACCCCAGCTCCTCGTGCTCGTACCATGGCGCTGCCTCCCTTGCCTGCGTGGACCATTTCTTGGCCTTATCATAAGAATATTGATCTGGGCAGACCAACATACCGCCGCTACTTCCTGTCAAAATCTTATTCCCGTTCGCCGACAGAACCCCATAATCCCCGATTGCACCGGATGGGCGTACGTTTCCGTCAGCGAGTACGACATCCGCCCCAAGGCTTTCCGCTGCATCCTCGATCAGGATTGCCCCATGCCTTTCACATATCTTTTTGCATTCTACGATCTTGCCCGGCACACCGTACAGATGGACAAATACGACGACCTTTACATCTGGATAAATTGCAAAGGCCTTTTTTAACGCTTTGGGGTCCATGTTCCAAGTCTCATACTCGGAATCTATAAATATCGGTTCCCCTCCCTCGTACAGGATTGGATTGACCGACGCGTCGAAGGTCATATCCGACACAAATACCCTTTTGCCATACAACGCCCCTCCCGCTCCCTTTCCTATTGGAGTGCTAATCCCGCTAGAAGACCCATACAGCTTTTCCGCCGCCAGTTTCACCGCCAGATGCATCGCAGCCGTTCCGTTTGTAAGCGCCACGATATATTTTTGATGCCCATTGCTGCTCATATACGCGGAAATATCTTGTTCGATCGCATCTATGTTAAATCCAAGCGTCGTAATCCAGTTCGTTTTATAACAGTCTTTTATATAAAAAAGCTCCTCTTCCGCATGCGGCGTAGCCGATGACAGATGGGCTCTTTTTTCTAATTTTTTAATTCCTTCAAATCTTTTATCGTTTAAAAAATTGTGCATCTTTCTTACTCTATCCTATGGGCGTCCGCCCTTTTGGCAGTTTTCCCATGCTTTTTTAGGCATAGCTTCGCCATCCGCACCGAAACATACCGTTCTTCCTTTTCGCCGCGCTGCATTTTTTTCGCTATTATATACCCCTTACCAGCCTCCGTGCCCATGCTGCAAAAGCTGTCCGAAATACTTTTTTGCCAACTCTTTATACTTTTCTATGCTTTGCTCATAATTTCCGCAACTGATTTCATAATCTTCGTATACATCATATAACTGTCGCTGTCCGCGTTTTTCGTCCCCGCATGCCCCCACATGCCGTACAGGCTGGCTTCCGTCGGCTCAGGGATTCCCCATAGCAATTCGTCCGCTTTCGCGTCAAGCGATTCACAGACCGCCGCAAACGTATCCATACTCATAATCCGCGTCCCACGCTCGATATGCCCCAGAAACGACATGCTGATGTTGCATTTTTCCGCCAGTTCCCCCTGCGACCAGCCTTTTGCCTTCCTTGCCTGGCGGATCCTTTGCCCTATTTTATTGTAATCCAGTTTCCGCATAACGCACTGTCTCCTTTTCCTGGACAGGTAAATCCTCTATAAGAATTCTCACCTGTTCGCAATACCGATTTGAAATAAAACTACAATCTATTATGCATAACATTTTATAGGAAAATGTTATGTGACAACAAAAAGCCAGCAGATAAACAGCTCGGGAAATCCCCTTTCTTACAAGCATTTTGACGGGAAAAATCCGGCAATCTAAATAATTGGCCTTTTTATTTCTAATAGATGTTTTTTTACATATAACTATATAATAAGTTTTGATTTTACCTCCAGTTTCATTAATATGTCAAAAAAGTGCAGAAAATAATCGAATTAATTGTATAAAATTACTGATTTTTCAATTTGGGTTGCAAAAAAGAAAAAAATAGTTTAGAATACTTTTTGTTAACATTTTCCTATAAAATGTTAATTAATAGAAATATTTACAATATATTATTGATGGTAAAAATGATTTTAACGCTTGTTTGTCACATTACAAAAAATAGATAATTGCAAAACGAAATTCAATGTGATATAGTACGAATAGTGCGATCAGAACGGTAGCGCATAGATTGCTATTTAAACTTACGACGATTGCAGGACACAACAACTAGAATAGGGAAATAACGCGAAAAGAAGGGGAATGGAAAACAATGAATGGAAATTTAGTTTACCAAGAAGTACCCCGGGAAGAACTGCTACACGGGGAAATTTATCTGATGTCCAGCCCGTCAGTGAACCACAACCGGGTAGCTAATAACATTTTTTCTGCCCTCCGTGGCTATCTGAAAGGAAAGCCCTGTGAAGTATTTAGCGACGGGGTAGACGTACATTTTTCAAAAAACGACCGTCTAATTCCCGATATTATGGTTGTCTGCAATCCAGATATTATCAAGCCAGACGGCATCCATGGCGCGCCTGACCTAGTGGTGGCATTGGGGCTGAACAGATGTTACGTATAGCCAAGTAATTCGTCGTTTCATTTAATACCTTCGAAAACCTCTCCCAGTGTCATCTTAATATGCGGAAATACTTTTAAACATATTTCCTGTTCCGCATTATAATCAACTTCTTCTTTATCATCCTGCAGCATATAATGATATTTCAGCACATATCTGCCATCTTCCAAATAATAGATTTCTTATAGAAGTTTCCTGTCACAAACAACCATAATATCAGGGCACAAATAGTCATCGTTGATATCCGGCTGGTATTTAAAATCCAGATTTTCCATAAAAACAAGGCAAAGGCTGTCTTTTAACCCCTGCTTTACGATCGTATTTATATTGTTGTTTACAATTCCATGCCGGTAACCAGGCGCCGGAGACATATCGTAAACCACGCCGTTAATTTTCTCATCCCTCCAACGCCCGTCTGCTTTTAGTGCCATATCACCACGTCCTTTCATGAATAGATTATATCATAATCGCCATTTACTCACCAAGGTTCTCCTCCCCCCATTGTTTCATATGCTCAAAAACGGGAATAAAACTTTTTCCTAAAATAATCAATATAAATTATAAAAAACACCCTGCACGTATGCTTGTATACGTAGGAAACAGCGCAAGGGCAAGGACAATACAAGCCCATGCAATTTCCTGCGCGAGTATGCTTATATACGCAAGAAATAACGTAGGGACAAGGAAGGAGAGAGCTATTTATGCATTACACAGGAACCATCTATAAACAGAGTAATGTCTACTCATAGAAAAAAAGAACTCTACCCCTTTTCGGATAAAGCCCTATAAATTTGCTTTTATTATAACCTATAACTGCCTGGAAATATATTTTACATAGTCATCCACGATATCATAATCCGTTAATGCATATAGCATACGCGCCCCCGCCATATCTTCTATTTCATTAAACACCATCTGGCCATGGTCGAACAAAAAATCGACCCCGGCCATCGCAATATCAAATTTCGATATAATAGTTTCCACTAACTGACGCTGCGCTACGCTTAATTCATATAGCTGTATATCGCCGCCCAGACAGGCATTGCTGCGAAAATCCGTCGCGGAAGTTCGCAGCACGCTTGCGGCAATACGATTTCCTACGACGTATACGCGCAGGTCAGCCCCCAGCTCAGAAGCCGGCTGCTGCACAACGTATCCTTTTTCCTTATCATACGTATCCTTTTTCCATACGCCCCATTCCGACACATTTTTTATGAAAAAAACCTCCGTACCGCCGTGGCCGCCGCAGGACTTTACCACAACAGGGAACCGAACGGGTATATCCGCAACCCCATATGCCGTGGGCAATATCGGGATGCCATGCTGCTGCATATAGCGGTACGCTTTCGCTTTATCATTTCCGATTTCCGCTACCATAGAATTATTGTATACACGAATACCAAGCGCCTCCAACATTTTCGCAAGCTGCCAGCTCCTGGTCCGGTTCACCGCAAAGGCCGGCTGTTCTCGCCGCACCAGCTCTGCCAGGCGCGCCGTTGCGTCTGCCGTCATAAGGTACGCCGGCTCGCAGATCACAAGCTCGATAGCCATCCCGTATTTTGGGCACGCTGCCTGATAAAATTCAATATATCGGCGGTTTCGGATACTTTCGTCCTGCGTATATAAAATCCACCCATACGTTTTGCATCCTCTGTTTTTTTCCTTTACCACTTGTATCCCGCCTTGTTCCCACCCGCTGCCGCTACAGCCCGCGCCGTTTTCTTTTTTCATCTGCTCCCCCTGCCTGTCAGACCATTTTCCTTCCCGCCGCACTGCTTAAAAATATAGAATCTTACTTTAAATCTTTGCATGTGCGATGCAATAACTGACAATATTGTCCGCGGCATTAATCCCGGTACATTGGTGCATATTTATAAAATGTGCATTTGAATTTACCTCGCAAAGAATCGGCGAGCCGTCTGTATCAAACATCAGATCAATTCCCGCAAAATCTAAGTGCAATAGACGCATCACTTTTTGCGCGAGGGCTACCTGCTCTTGGTTTGGCGTATACGATTTCATATTTCCTCCATTTGTCACATTCGCCCGGAAATCACGCGTATGATAACGGTACATAGCCGCTACTGGCTGATCCCCAACCATCTGGATGCGCAGATCCCTCCCCGCCGAAGAAGCAATATACTCTTGGAACAGGCAGGGCCTGTTTTTTACTTTGCGCAGGCATTCTCGCGCTTCTTGCCTGTTATGCACTAAATATACCTGCTGCCCAAAAGAACCGTAGCATTCCTTGATTACAATCGGATAATTTAATTTATATTCAATTTCATTCAAAAAATCTAATTCCAAAAAGCCCTCGGGGCGGAATGTTTTCGGCGCAATCAGTGTTTTAGGCATTTTGACCTCGTTGTCTGGCAGCTCCAAAAAAGTGCGCGCCTTATCATCGCATATTTCAATACTCTGCGCGCAGTTAAACAGCCGCAGCCCCCTTTTTTCCAGCAGACGCGCCAGGCGTATATCTTTATCCCAGAAAATAACAAACTGCGGCATGCGTATTTCAGGCATTTTGCAACCTTCTCCCAGCGCAAACTGCGCGAGCAGCTGCGTATTATGCCTGACCTCTAAGTTACAGCCCTGTTTTTTTGCAGCCTGCACCAGCCATTCAAAAATCTGTTCAAATTTCTCTGAACGGACGAACCCGTTCACTACAAGCCACGCGTAAATACTTTGCATCCGATACATCCCTCCTGTCAATATGTCGTACCAAAAAACACACGGGCCGCCTGTTTGCCTATGCAGTAAAAAACTGCCGCATAACCAGCGGCAGCTCCAATTTTATTCACAAACGCTATACAATTCCGTCCAACATTCCGTTTTCTATATTCATAACCGTTGATTATTTTATAAAAGATATATCCGCTTTCATAAAACATTTCTTTTTTGTATCTTCTTTCGGATTTTCTCTTTTTGTTTGATTTTTAATTTTAAATTCTATTTTCAATCCCTGTTATCCGAACGCGGTATTCTGAATCTTTATATTAATATCTTCATCAATATCTACATTCATCTCTTCATCGATATCTACATTCATCTCTTCATCAATATTTTCTGAATTCCTGATGGATACATCGAACTCCCTTCTCCTCTCCAACATAATACGTGTTATTGATTACCCCCATAATCCGTCTGCCTCCAAGCGGTTCCAATCTACTTCTAATAATAAATGTGTGTGTTCATGGTCTCTGCCCGCCTTTTTTGCACGAACTTCAATATACTTCTGGCTAATCATTCCATCTAATGCGGTTTTTACACGATTTTTCGGTACACGATTATAAGAAGCCACACTTTCAATTGTTTTCCAATAAGACGGTTTCCTGTCCGCATTTTTCTTTCTTAAATGATCCAGGCTCGCAAGGATCAGATCATTATAGTGACTGCGCTCTTGTTCCTGTCTAGGCATTTCCACATAACTGGTTGCAACAGATTTTAATGCATTGCTAAATGCAAACCGTACGCCATAAATGATTACTTTTTTATCCTTTTCTTTTAAATATTCAGCTACTTTTGTAAAATGCGCGTCGCCCGTAAAAAGAACATATATGTCATCATTGTTTCCTTCAGCCATACTGCGATATATGGTATCCAGCATAATTATATCTGTGAAATCCTTATCTACGCCTTCTTTTGTGCTTGCTGTATGAACTACATATTCAGTAAGCGTTTTCAGTTTTTCCAGTTCAGTGCCGATCTTTGGTTCGGAAAAATCCCCAAAAATATAGAGCCTATCCAAATCATATTCCTGTTTTAACTCTTCCAGCCATTCTTCTATATTTGGTTTCATCTGCACTTTGTTATGATATCCATAATACCAATGTTCATAATCAACAAATACTGCGGCCTTCGGTTTACCGGAAGTCTTTTTCTTAAAAAAACGAAGCATCTTTTCCTCCTTTCTTTTTCGTTTCTGTTTCTGGCCGGATATCTTGGATAGTCTCTATATTATATACTATTTTGCTTATTAATTGAAGTATTTTCTTTCAAGTTCGGCCAGGAATCCGGACCTTTTTTACGCAAAACGCGCCTGTTTTGGATTTTGGTGCCCATCGGCAAAACTGGTAAGAGCAGACACCAAACAGTATCTGCCCTTGCTCTACAAATATGCAGTTGCATTTTACGCACGAAAAAACACTCAGTATCCTGAGTGCCATCTCTAGCAAAAACAATGGACTGACTACTTTACAAGTAGCTTATGCTCTCACACAGTTCCCACCGAATTACTTTGCTGAATTTACAATACCACAATTTGTTCACTTTGTCAATGCTTTTTTTCACTTTGTTATAAGCGGCGACATTATATATGTAAATCATATTCTCTTGGAAATCCAAAAATACGCTTGTTACATAAGTTTTTGCGCAATAGCTTTACATTCTGCCCGCTTTCTTTCAGCTTTCGCATGTTTCTTAAAAACGTATTGGCAATATAATCTGCGAACTGTACCAGCGAACTGTTTTTTGAATCCTGATAGGTGATATTGATGCTGTTGACGCAGATAGGCTCAAACGTATTCAAATGCCCGGTCAGATATGCCCCCAGGTAGTTCTTTTCATTTGTTTTGACATTCCTTTCGTCGATCATAAAATTTATATTTTGGCAAAACGTTTTCTTACGGTCAAAAAAGCGGCAGTGGTTTCTGAAAAAATCCCCCATATATTCCTGAATCAGATAATTGAAACATCTAGCTTTTACCAAAGACGGCTGCGTTGCGGCATATTGGTTATCAAAGGCAATAATGCCGATTTCAAACAATTTGCCGCACTTTTCCGTCATATTTTTATACAGCTCAAATTTTTGGGGTTCTGTCATATCCGAGCCTTTAATCTCCCGGTTTTCGTTGAGCATCTTCCCAAGTTTCGTATATTTTTTAGCCAGCTTTGCATTTTCAGCGCGAAACGCCCGGTTTAATTTCTTTGGGTCTTTTGTAAAAATCAGGCAGATAATAAAATACCTATCCCGTTCATAATGTTCGGTAATGCTGCCGGATTCATCCACAAACACATAAACATCCGAAAGGGAGATTTCCTGACGCCCTTGTGTGGTACTTTCTATGATATCTTCTATAGTACTTTCCGTTTTGTTGTCCATCTTGCCATCCATTTTATCGTCCCATTTTTCAGCCATCTTATCACCAACTTGCCGTATGGCTCTTTCGCTGCATTCTACCCCCTGCTTTGCGGCACGGCTCTTTTGCTGCATTTTACTAGAGCGTTTTTCAACCAGTCAGCCCCCTGATATATGCATCCGCAGATACCGCCGCGTTCGCACCGTCGGATACTGCCGTTACAACCTGGCGCAAAGCTTTTGTACGCACATCGCCGGCTGCGAAAAATCCGGGCGCGGATGTTACGCCTGTTTCATCCGCAATAATATAGCCGTTTTCATCCATTGCGACAACCCCTTGCAGGCACTCTGTCTGCGGCTGCATACCTACGGCGACAAATGCGCCGTGCACTGGTAGCGTCCGGCCGTCTTTTAATTCCAGCGCAGTAACCGTCTGGTCGCCGGAAATCTTTTCCGGTACTGCGCCGGTAATAATTTCCACGTTTTCTTTTTCCCGAAGCCGCTGTACGGAAGCCGCGGAACCCCGGAATTCGTCGCGCCGGTGCACCAGGTACACCTTTTCGCACAAATCGGACAGGTACATGGCATCGCCAAGCGCCGTATCTCCGCCTCCGATCACGGCGGCGGATTTGCCCCGGTAAAACGCCCCGTCGCATACGGCGCAGTAGGACACGCCCTTTCCGGTAAATTCTTTTTCCCCGTCTACCCCTAGTTTCCGGTGGGCTGCGCCCGCGCAATAAATTACAGTCTTCGTATGGATTTTATACCCGTTCGTAAACTGCACAGTCCAGCTTTTTTCACCTTCCGCAAAGCTTTCCGCCATACCGTCATAAAATTCAACGCCTAGCTTTTGCGCATGGCCCCGAAATGCCTCGCCCAGCTCGTAGCCGTTGATTTCAGGCAGCCCCGGGTAATTGTCTACCTGGTCGCTCTCTGTAATCTGTCCGGTACCCAGATATTCCTTTTCTGCCACAAGCACGCGCAGGTTCGCGCGCTTTGCATAGATCGCGGCGCAAAGCCCTGCCGGGCCGCTTCCAATAATTAATACGTCTAACATCTGACTGTCCATATATTATATTCCCTTCCTTTCTTTTATAACCTATGATCCAACGGATGTCAATGGCAACCTTGTTTTTACAGCCTATGCTCCAACGGATGTCGTTACTTTTCACAGGGTGGGGATATCCCTTAAAAATGAGAACTAATAGGTGGTTATCCGACAGTTAAATTCTGGAACAGTTTTTAAGTTTTGTGCTACCCGGACGC
>CASUON010000142.1 GCA_949457475.1 uncultured Lachnospiraceae bacterium | reverse complement strand
GGCCGATAATATATTTGATAGGAGGGGGATTATGCAATTTGTAGAATCGCAAGAAATCAAACCAGGTATGCGTCTTGCCAAACCAGTGTATAACAGAAATGGCGTTTTGCTGTTTGACCGCAACACTAAGCTTACAAGGCCAAACATTGTAAACCTGACCAATTTCGGCCTGATCGGCATTTATATACTGGAACCGGCAGAGCCGCTGCCGCCAATTACAGCAGAAGAAATTGAATTTGAAAGGCTCCAAACCCTATTTATGTTCCGCCTGCGCGATAGCCTGGTCAATATCAGCAAAGGCAAAATGCCAACGGACCTTTCCAGCCTGGCAAAAGACGTTGTAGACTATTTCGGCGACCTAGACCACAAAGTAAAATTTACCCAAAATATTCGGAGCAATACGGATTTTGTATATAAGCATTCAGTAGGTGTCGCCATTATTTCTTCTATGATCGGACACGCTATGGGACTGCGTGAAAATACGTTGCTGTCTATTGTGACGGCTGCGTTTTTATACGACTTCGGATATCTATACGTACCGGCCAATATTATGCAAAAAGGGGAGGATATCTCGGAAATTGAAAACAGCACCATTGCAAAATACCGGGAGAAGGCTTTCACACTTCTGCACGCAGATACAAATCCATACAGCATTCCGCCGGATTCGCTGGCAATGGTCACGCAGATGATAAAGGCCGGGCATTCCGCATCCGAAGATACCGACCGCAGCAAATGGCTGACCGGCACAAACATATTGTTCGTCGCCGATAAATTTGACCGTATGACCGCCATGAGCCTAAGCAGGAAACCGGATTCCGACATTACCGCAATCCGCTATCTGATGGATCACCCGCAGCTATATGCGGAAAACGTAGTCAAAGCGCTCGCAAACAGCATCCACATTATGCCGGTTGGCTGCTGCGTCGATTTGACAAACGGCGACAAAGGGCTTGTGCTGCACGAAAATGACAAGGACTTTAACTACCCGGTCGTTTTAAGCTTTACGTTAAACCAGGTATACGATTTAAGCGACCCGGACGTACAAAAAGAGATACAGATCGCCGACACAATGCGCACAATGGACAACCGCATCAAAACCGACGAAGCGACACTCAAACAATTTACAAGCGACGACAACAGCAACAAAATGATCCGGCAGGTAGAAGCCTTCAAGAAAAGGCATCCGGATAAATTCCCTCCGGCTTCGCAAAAAACGTCGTCGACCATTTTAACGGACTAAATCGCAAAATAACATTTACACGAAACATCCTCTGCAATATGGGGATGAAAATAGGCAATAAAAATAGCGGGAAGGGATTTGCAGACATACTTTGGAGCATGTATAAAATCCCTTCCCGCCATTTACGTTTCCCGCTTTGTACCCATAGAAACATTTAAATTTTTATTTTATCTTCGCGCATCCCCATCCGACAGCTTCGCCACGTCAATGACCGTCATCTGCCCGTGCTCTGCCTCCAAGCTTAATGCAAGCGCCTTGGCCGTATCCATTGCCGTAATGCAGTTTACGCCAGTCTCGATCGCCGTACGGCGGATCAAAAACCCATCCCGCGCTTTGTCGCGCCCCTGGGTCGGCGTATCGATCACAAGGTCGATCTTGTGGCCCAGCAGCAAGTCCATAACCGTCGGACGCTCCTGGTGGATATTGTTGATGCGCAGTGCATTGACCCCGTGCTGCTGCAAATAATTTGCGGTGCTGCGTGTTGCGAAAATCCGGTAGCCAAGCGCTGCGAACCGCTTCGCGACTTCTACGGCCTCCGGCTTGTCGGCGTCTTTGACGGTAATAATCATCTGCTTATGCTTCGGCAGCTGCACGCCGGCGCCCAGAAACGCTTTGTACAGCGCTTCTTCAAACGTTTTCGCAATGCCCAGGCACTCGCCGGTGGATTTCATTTCCGGCCCTAAGCTAATCTCGGCGCCACGGATCTTTTCAAAAGAAAATACCGGCATCTTGATCGCAAAATAATCCGCCGCCGGCTGCAGCCCCGGCTCATAGCCCAAATCCCGTATCTTGCTGCCCAAGATCACTTCCGTAGCCAGATCGACGATCGGGATTCCGGTCACTTTGCTAATATACGGCACCGTCCGGGAGGAACGCGGGTTTACTTCGATCACATAGACCTCTTCCCCTACCGCGATAAACTGGATATTGATCAGCCCGCGCACATGCAGCGCCTTCGCAAGCCGCCTGGAATATTCCGCAATCTTATCGCGCACATCGCCGCTGACCGTCGACGCCGGATAGACCGATATCGAATCGCCGGAATGGACGCCTGTGCGCTCGATATGTTCCATAATGCCGGGGATTAAAATGTCCGTCCCGTCGCAGACCGCGTCTACTTCCAGCTCTTTGCCCATCAAATATTTATCGACAAGGATCGGGTGCTCCTGGGAATAACGGTTGATAATAGCCATAAATTCTTCGATGTCCGCGTCCGAGTATGCAATCTGCATCCCCTGCCCGCCGAGCACATACGAAGGCCGCACCAGCACCGGGTAGCCCAGGCGGTTCGCCACAGCTTTTGCTTCGTCCGCGGTAAATACCGTACCGCCTGCCGCGCGCGGGATTTGCGTCTGCTGCAAGATACGGTCAAACAGCTCGCGGTCTTCCGCGGCGTCTACATCTTCCGCGGCGGTGCCCAGAATCGGCACGCCCATCTTCATCAAATCCTGCGTCAGCTTTATGGCCGTCTGCCCGCCAAACTGTACGACCGCCCCGTCCGGCTTTTCCATCTCCACAATATTTTCCACATCTTCCGGTGTCAGCGGCTCAAAATAGAGCTTGTCCGCAATATCAAAGTCGGTGCTGACCGTTTCCGGGTTGTTGTTGACAATAATCGTCTCATAGCCTGCTTTCGCAAACGCCCAGGTTGCGTGCACGCTACAGTAGTCAAATTCAATTCCCTGCCCGATGCGGATCGGCCCGGAGCCAAGTACGAGCACTTTTTTCCGGTCATGCGAAGCTACCGCCTCGTTCTGGCTGCCGAATACCGAGTAATAATACGGCGTAGCCGCCGCAAACTCCGCGGCGCATGTATCTACCATCTGGAAAGCCGCCCGGATGCCGTTTTCGTAGCGCATATCCCGGATGTCACGTTCATTCTTGCCGGCCAGCGCGGCGATGACCGTATCCGGAAATTCCATCCGCTTTGCCTCTTTTAACAGCTCTACCGTCAGCTCTTCTTTCGCAAGACGCTGCTCCATTTCCACAAGGATGCCGATTTTGTCAATAAACCATTCGTCGATCATTGTAATATTGTGGATCGTCTTGTAATTGATCCCCTTGCGGATTGCTTCCGCGATCAGGAAAATCCGCTGGTCGTCGACCGTCTTCATGCGGTTTAGCAGTTCTTTTTCCGACAGCCCGGAGAAGTCGTAGGACATTAAGCTGTCCACGTGCTGTTCTAAGGAGCGAAGCGCCTTCATTAAAGCGCCTTCAAAATTATTGCAGATGCTCATAACCTCCCCGGTCGCCTTCATCTGCGTCGTCAGCGTCCGCTTTGCCGTAATAAATTTATCGAACGGCAGCCTTGGGATTTTCACCACGCAGTAGTCTAACATCGGTTCAAAGCTCGCGTACGTCTTGCCGGTAATCGCGTTTTTAATTTCGTCCAGCGTATAGCCTACCGCGATCTTCGCCGCGACTTTCGCGATCGGGTACCCGGTCGCTTTGGACGCCAGCGCGGAGGAGCGGCTGACCCTTGGATTGACTTCAATGACGCAGTACTCGAAAGAATCCGGCTTTAACGCATACTGTACGTTGCATCCGCCTGTAATATTTAATTCTGATATAATATTAAGCGCAGAAGTGCGCAGCATCTGGTATTCTTTGTCGCCCAGCGTCTGGGACGGGGCCACGACGATCGAATCGCCGGTATGCACGCCCACCGGGTCGATATTTTCCATGTTGCAGACCGTAATGCAGTTGCCGCCCGCGTCCCGCATTACTTCATATTCGATTTCCTTCCAGCCCGCGATGCAGCGCTCTACGAGCACCTGCCCGACACGCGACAGGCGCAGGCCGTTTTTTAAAATATCCACAAGCTCCTGCTCGTTGCTGGCGATGCCGCCGCCGCTGCCGCCCAGCGTATAGGCCGGGCGCAGGACGACCGGGTAGCCGATCGTGTTCGTAAAGTCAATGCCGCTTTGCACATCTTCTACGACAAGCGACGCTGCGACTGGCTCGCCGATTTTTTCCATCGTCTCTTTAAATTCCAGGCGGTCTTCCGCTTTTTTGATCGTCTCCGCGGTCGTCCCGATCAGCTTGACGCCGTGCGCCTCCAAAAAACCGGATTCCGCCAGCTCCATACCCAGGTTCAGACCCGCCTGGCCGCCGAGCGTCGGCAGGATGCTGTCCGGCTTTTCCTTTTCAATGATCTTTTCCAATACAGGAACCGTCAGCGGCTCTATATAGACCTGGTCGGCAATATTTTTATCGGTCATGATCGTCGCCGGATTCGAATTGACAAGGCATACTTCGATCCCTTCTTCTTTCAGCGAACGGCATGCCTGCGTCCCCGCGTAGTCAAATTCCGCCGCCTGGCCGATCACGATAGGGCCGGAACCAATCACTAGTACTTTTTTAATATCCGCTCTTTTTGGCATTCGTTGTCCCTCCCATCATCTCGATAAACCTGTCAAACAAATACCCGCTGTCTTGCGGCCCCGGGCACGCCTCCGGATGGAACTGCACGGTAAAAATATTTTTGCCCGTATACTTTAACCCTTCGTTCGTCCCGTCGTTGACGTTGACAAACGCTTCGACCGCAACCTCGGGCGGCAGCGCGCCTGTATCTACGACGTAGCCGTGGTTTTGGGAAGAAATATACACCCGGCCCGTTTCCAAGTCTTTCACCGGATGGTTGCCGCCACGGTGGCCGTATTTTAATTTATGCGTATCCGCCCCGGTGGCAAGCGCCATCAGCTGGTGACCCAAACAGATTGCAAAAATCGGCACATCCGCTTCGTATAATTTGCGGATTTCCCGGATAATCCCGCCGCAGCGTTTCGGGTCGCCCGGGCCATTCGACAGCATAATGCCGTCCGGCGCGTCAGCCAGTATCTCTTGTGCGCTTGTATGCGCCGGATAGACCGTCACCTCGCAGCCGCGCGTATTTAACGAGCGCGCAATATTATCCTTTGCCCCCAAATCCAGCAGTGCGACCCGATACCCTCCGCCCGGCAGCACTTCTTTTTTGGCGACCGTTGTCTTTTCAACGACGTCGCCGACCTCGTATGCTTTTAATTTCGGGATAATTTCATCCAAATCATATGCTTCGTCCGTTGTAATCATCCCGTTCATCGTGCCCTTTTCCCGCAAAATCTTCGTCAGCGCCCGGGTATCCACGCCTGCGATGCCCGGCACGTCATGCTTTTCCAGGAAGTCCTGTATCGTGCCTTCGCAGCGGAAATTGCTCGCCATCCGGGACAGTTCCCTTACGATATAGCCGTCCGGCCACGGCTTTTTGGATTCCATATCGTCAAAACAGATTCCGTAATTTCCGATCAAAGGATATGTCATAACGACTGCCTGCCCGGCATACGAAGGGTCTGTAAGCACTTCCAGATACCCCGTCATGGAAGTATTGAATACAATTTCACTGACCACTTCCCTTACAGCCCCGATGCTCGTCCCTTCAAATACATGTCCGTCTTCAAGTATCAGAAAAGCTTTCATATTGTTTTATCCTTTCCGCAGGTTCCATGGCTTTTGCCCTACTGCTTTGGCTCCAACTTCTCCTTGCCGCCCATATACGGCTGCAGCGCTTTTGGAATGTCCACGCTGCCGTCCGCGTTTAAGTTATTTTCCAAAAACGCAATCAGCATACGCGGCGGCGCTACAACAGTATTGTTCAATGTGTGCGCAAAATATTTGTTGTTTTCTTTATCTTTTACGCGGATTTTAAGCCTTCTAGCCTGGGCGTCCCCAAGGTTGGAACAGCTGCCGACCTCAAAATATTTCTTCTGGCGCGGGGACCACGCTTCCACGTCGCACGATTTGACCTTCAAATCCGCCAGGTCGCCCGAACAGCATTCCAGCGTGCGTACCGGGATGTCCAGGCTGCGGAACAGATCCACCGTATTCTGCCACAGCTTCTCATACTACTGCATAGATTCCTGCGGGCGGCATACGACAATCATCTCCTGTTTTTCAAACTGGTGGATACGGTAGACGCCCCGCTCTTCTAGCCCATGCGCCCCTTTTTCCTTCCGAAAGCACGGCGAATAGCTCGTCAGCGTATATGGCAGCTTCTCCTCTTCCTGGATCGTATCGATAAATTTGCCGATCATGGAATGCTCCGACGTGCCGATCAGATACAAATCCTCCCCTTCGATCTTGTACATCATCGCGTCCATTTCCTCAAAACTCATAACCCCGGTCACGACGTTGCTGCGAATCATAAACGGCGGCACGCAGTACGTAAACCCGCGGTCGATCATAAAATCCCTCGCATAAGTGATTACGGCGGAATGCAGCCTTGCGATATCGCCCATCAGATAGTAAAATCCATTCCCGGCTACTTTACCGGCGGCGTCAAGATCGATGCCGTCAAAGCGCGCCATAATTTCCGTATGGTACGGCACTTCAAACTCCGGTACGGTCGGCTCCCCGTATTTTTGGATTTCCACATTGCAAGAGTCGTCCGGCCCAATTGGCACCGAAGGGTCGATAATATTCGGAATCACCATCATATCTTTTAAAACCGCTTCTTGGAGCTCCCGCTCCTGCTGTTCTAATTCCGCAAGCCGCTTCGCATTTGCCGCCACCTGCGCCTTTACTTCTTCGGCCTCTTCCTTTTTGCCCTCTTTCATCAATGCGCCGATCTGTTTGGACAGCTTGTTTCGCCCGGCGCGTAGCGCGTCGGCTTCCTGTTTTGCCTTGCGCGCTTTTTCATCTAATTCAATCACTTCGTCCACGAGCGGAAGCTTTTTTTCCTGAAATTTGTTTTTGATATTCTGCTTTACAAGCTCAGGATTTTCCCTGACAAATTTAATATCCAGCATTTACCTGCCTCCTAATTCGATGAAAAGCCGACAACAAATTTTGCGTTGCCGGCCTTTGAAATTGCCAATATCTATTTATCTTTCCATATCATCTTTTTATATAATCTTTCTATATTGCCCTGCTTTATTTCAGCGGATATTTCGCAGTCAGCGCACCGGTAATCGCAAGCGCTTGATCCTTCGCCTGCTCCCCTTCTTTAATCATCATTGCAATGGCTTGCGCGATCTGGTCCATATCGGAAGTATCCATCCCCCGGGAAGTAACGGCCGGAGTGCCTAAGCGTACGCCGCTTGTAACAGTCGGCTTTTGCGGGTCGTTCGGGATCGTGTTTTTATTCGCCGTAATATTCGCCAAATCCAGCCTCGCTTCTACTTCTTTTCCAGTCAGGCCGAAATTGGTTAAATCTACCAGCATCAGATGGTTGTCCGTACCGCCGGATACAATCTGGATGCCGCGGCCTAACAGCCCTTTGCACAGCGCCTGGGCGTTATCTATAATATTTTGCTGGTATACCTTAAACGAAGGGTCTAACGCCTCTTTCAAGCAGACCGCTTTTGCTGCGATCACATGCATCAGCGGGCCGCCCTGCGTGCCTGGAAATACGCATTTGTTAAATTTATATTTCTTCGCCAGCTCCGCGTCCTTGCATAAGATCATACCGCCCCTTGGCCCGCGCAGCGTCTTGTGGGTCGTCGTCGTCACTACGTCCGCGTAAGGGATCGGCGTCGGGTGCAGCCCGGCCGCAACCAGCCCCGCGATATGCGCCATATCTACCATTAAATAGGCGCCTACAGCATCGGCCACTTCGCGGAATTTCTTAAAATCAATCGTCCTTGCGTATGCGGAGGCGCCTGCAATAATCATCTTCGGCTTGCAGGACTTTGCCGTCTCCATCAGCTCGTCGTAGTCAATAAACCCAGCGTCATTGACCCCATATGGGACAATGTGGAAATACGTGCCGGAAAAATTCACCGGGCTGCCATGGGTCAGATGCCCGCCATGGTCAAGGTTCATGCCCATTACCGTATCGCCCGGCTGGAGCAGCGCGAACTGCACCGCCATATTTGCCTGCGCGCCGGAATGCGGCTGCACGTTCGCGTATTCACAGCCAAAGAGCTGTTTTGCGCGTTCCCTTGCCAGTTCCTCTACGACGTCCACGCACTCGCAGCCGCCGTAATAGCGGTGCCCCGGATAGCCTTCGGCGTATTTATTTGTCAAAACGCTGCCCATTGCGGACATCACTGCCGGGCTTACCCAGTTTTCCGAAGCGATCAGCTCGATATGGCTGTTCTGCCGTTCCAGCTCCGCGGTAATGGCGTCTGCAACCTCCTGGTCTACGGCCCGGATATCTTCTAATGTATACATATATAAAACTCCTTTCTGCTTGTACTTTGCGGTTCCTTTGCTTCTTATGCTGTTGCTTTTTTATTTCTATTTCTATCTCTATTTCTATTTCTATCTCTATTTCTATCTCTATTTCTATCTCTGATCTCTATTACGCGTTTTTTACGGCCTTCTTTTTTGAACCCTTTGCCGGGGACTTCTGGTGTATTTTCATTTCAAACCAAAGCTCCGTAGCGATGCAGATCGAAGAATACGTACCGCTTACCACACCGATCATCAGCGGCAGCGCAAACTCCCGGATCGAAGTTACGCCCAGGATATACAGCAGCAGCACCATAACAAACGTCGTGACCGACGTATTGATCGAGCGGGACAATGTCTGCGTAATACTCTCGTTG
>CASUON010000141.1 GCA_949457475.1 uncultured Lachnospiraceae bacterium | reverse complement strand
AGCGCCGACGGTTCTCCAACAAGTCGTTTTATATCTGAGTCGCATGGTGTGTCTTGCGGCTCTTCTTTTTGAGGAAGAAGAGGATTGCAGCCATTCCAAGCAGGATAAGCACAGCCGCCCCTTCTAATACAAGCAGCGCCACCAACAGTGAAATCCTATTTTTCTTCATCATCTTTCTGCCTCTCTGAAACGGTCATCCTATGTGCAGAAAATTCGAAAGGAGCCGTTCTTTATAATCAATGTAATTTCTAATATCGTTTTTCATATCGTGTGTAATGAACTGGTCTACTGATTTTATAAATGTAATATCTATTTTCGTCCTGTTAAGCAGGTCCTGGTAATCCGACTGGTTATCCGGGCAAACCTTATTTATACGCTCCCCTTTACGGGTAAAGTATTCGTGATATCTCTGACAAAGAAACTGATGGAGCGTTTTTTTGTCACTTTCTTCATTCCAGAAACAAATCTGCGACACAGCATTTTGGTATACAGAATCAGCCAGCCCGAAAATTTTTTCCGAGTACATTTTCCAGTAGCTGTCCACCCAGGACTTCCATATATATCCGCCTTTTTGCATCTTTTCAAACTTGGTGACTTTATAAGTGCCTTTCTGGGATATGATTTCGCCATAGCTAAGTTCCAGCAAAATCATATATTCCTCATCCATGCCTTCCTCACGCCATTCTTTCCAGTCAGCAAACTGCTGCCTAGCAGCCGCAGACATGATTTCAGGCATTCTTGTATTATAATAAAGCACCGGGGCCAGACTCTGCCCATAATCATAACGGATATAATCCATCAATGGCAGGAGGAACTGCTGCGACAGGCTTTCTTTTTTTACCGCGTCCTGAACCTTCCCAGGCAGCTTTTTGACTGTTTCGTCCTGATCCTGATAGTCTGACGCTGCAAAATGCCTGTTTGGGTCAATTAGAAATACCATCCGGTAACAGGGCATGCGCACAATTCCGTTTCCCAGACGAAAGCGCAGGTCCTGTTCTATTTTATAAAAAGGCTTCCTTACCTGATTCTTTTGCTCATAAGGAAACGGAGCCAGAAAAAGCACCATATCACATGCATACATGGCTTCCCAGTCTGATTCGTACCACACCCTTCCTTTCAGATCGGCTGCTATGCGGATGCCGTAAGGCAGCCTGGCGGCCCGGACCATAACGGACTGATTATGGAAGGCAACAGAATCTCCAAAATCATACGAACGCACGGCTTCCAGCCTTTCTGCCTCGCCACCGCAATATGTCCTGAGCCTGGCATGGCAGGCTGGTTCTAAAAAACTGCTGACAAAATCACACACAACGTCCGTGGAAACCGCAGAAAGGACAACGTTTCGTTCCTGTTTCATGCTTTATTTGCCTCCCTGGCTGCTACATTTGCCAAATAAGCTGCATATGCATCACAAAGCGCCAGCTCCTGGCGTGGCAGTTCAAATTCCTCCGATCGGAAACGCTGCTCCAGCTCCTGTAAACTCCGGCGCTTATTCTTAATTCTGGATACAATGCCAAAATCATACGTATCCATATACTTTTGCACAGCTTCGTCCGTTTGCTTTGCAACCTCGGTGCGTATATAAGTACAAAAGCTTTCCAGCCTCTCTGCCACAAGCTGTGCATAAAAGGCCTGAATGGCGCTGATTTTTTCCTTTTCCGCCACGGCCGCCATTTCTTTTTCCAAAGCTGCAACCTGTTCGGCCGTCTTTTTCCGCTTTTTTTCAATCTGCCTGCGTTCCAGCTCCAGCTGTTTCTGGCGGTCTGTAATATCTAACAACGCGCTCTGTTTTTCCGCCTCCTGCGCAGCCTTGTGGTACATTTCCTGCTCCAGCTTCTGTTTGCCTTCCTGATACTGCCGTCTATATTTTTCATCAATACGCGTTACCTGCGGCCTGTCAAATTTTCTGCCGAGCTTTGCAAGATAATACTCGATGGACAGATAATCCAACAGCGACGGGGATTCTTCCGCAACTTTCTTTTTTGCTACTGCAATCGGGTTTTTGATATCTACGGCTTTCTTCTTTGCGTCTATAGATGGTTTTTTTACATCCGCGGCTTTCGTTCCTGCTTCTATCGTCGGATTTTTTACATACCAGATGTCTTCCTGCGCCGGCTCTTTCTTCTTAAAAATATCTAGCCGATGGACAAGGCGGAGTCCGTCAACGAACATATCAATATCCTTTGCAGCTTTTACAGCTTTTTCACCCATTCCAAGCCCCTTAAACAGCTTTCCTCCGAATTTCAGCCACGTTTCGCCCGGAATCAGCAGCGTTGCGATATCTGCTGCTTTTCCTATCGTGCGCAATATATCCTCATTTGTATGGCTTCCCTCTTCAATAATATACTTTTCTTCGTATTCTGGATATTCAGCCAGCTTTCTTTCTATTACGGCCCTTACTTCCGCTAATTCTTTCTTTTCCTGTTCCAGCCTCCTGGCATCCTGCTGTTCCAAATTTTGTTCTACGTCAAGCCTGTCGAGCTGTTCATCCATCTGCCCAAGCAGCATCTGCAGCGCCCTGGCAGATTCTTCCAATTCCCTAGACTGTACCTGGAATTCACCCAGGCTCAGCGGCAGTTCCTCTCCCAGGTCTGAAAATCCCTCAAAGCCCGAAAGCGTTTCCTTTAATTCCATCCGGTTATCGCTGATTATCTGGTCAAAAAAGGCTACGAAAGATTTCTGAATGCTATAGCAGCTTCTTTTTAATACCTCTTCCACTTTCGGCAGATACGGTTCCGGCTCTGCGCCAAGGCCAAAGCCTCTTATTTGCTTCTCAGCAGTCCTAATCTCCGCCTTCTTTATTTCAGGCAGTTCTTGCAATGCATCCTTTTTCCTGTCCTCATACTTTTTTTGCAGGCTGGCTTTATTTTTTTCCAGTATCTGCTCCAGCTTTTTCAGTGCGTCTTCTATCTCCTTTTTTTCTGCTTCATACGCCTGTCTGCCGCCGTCAATGCCTTTACGCAGGCAGACGCTCCTCTCCTTTACTTCTTCGCTAAGCCGTCCGGCAATAAAACGCAGCCTTATATCTGCCGTCTCCGCCGCGGCCTTTTCCACACATTCTGCAAGATGGAGCGAAAGATACGTCCTTAACCGCTCCATTGCGTCATAGGTTTCACTTTCCCTCTCATTCGAAACAAAAAAGACTTCATCAGACGTCATCCCGTTAAGCCCTGCCCGCTCTGCCTGCATAGTCTTTTCGATATCTTCCTCCGTACTTTTTACCTCATCCATATGCGTACGGACAAAGATGACCTGAATGCCGCTTTGTAAAATACTCCCGGCAAACGACTGGTCTGCTTCTGTCATCGGCTTGCCCATCACGTAAAGCACCCGGTCTGAGCTTGTAATAATCTCTTCTGCCTGTCTGCTGTGCTCGCGGATAACGGTATTCACGCCCGGCGTATCTGCCAGGATGAGGCCGTTTTTCAAAAGGCTGCTGTCTATATACAAGATGATCTGTGCAATCTTAGAAATATCCGCGCTGCCGCTTTGCCACAGTTGAAGCGATTCTTCGATTGCCACCGTTTTTGCCGTGCCGTCTTTATAAAACAGCTCCGCCCGTTCCTCCCTGCCATACCGAATGAGTGTAACAACCGCCGTTGTCTCTGTAATATGTACTGGCAATACCGCCCTGTTGAGAAGGCTATTAATCAACCGGGATTTTCCTGCTGAGAACTGCCCCATAACAGTCAGCAGATACTCCTTTTTTTCCAGCATCCGCTCCATTCTGGCCAACTGCTCACTGTAAGCATCTTCTTTCAAATAAGCGGAAATTTCTTTTAATTTTGCTATTTTTTCCTGCATGTTGTTACAGCTCCTCCTGTGCAATTGTATCGGTATCTATATGATCCAAATCCGTCTGTATATCCAAAAGCACTGCCAGCAGCTTAAGAATCTTTTCATTTTCTTCTTTGCAGCGCCTTAATCCTTCGTTGCGCTCGTTGACTGCGGTCTCAGCCAGCTTTTTCTGCCTGTTAAGCGCTTCTTGTTTTTGTTGAATCTGGCGTGAAACGCTAAACTGGACGCCGTCTGCCATAATGCCTTCCAGCGCTTTTCGCCTGTCTTTGAATGTCTTTTTGCATTCTTTTTGAAGGGTATCCAGCAGCTCTTCAAAATAGGCTTCTGCCCCATCTTTCTGCCTTTTTAGCTGGCGTTCATTCAGTTCCTGAAATTTAACGGTTTCCTGCTTTTGAAAGTCACGAAGCGTCTGCGCCTTATCACGCCTTGCCTGTTCTAGCCTGGCATAAACCCTTTGCTTTTCCTTTTCACCAGCCCCGTTCAGTCTGCTAAGCTGTAGCTGCAGCTGTTCCATATTCGCGTCACACTGTGAAACCAAAGCATTATAACGCCGCTCATGTTCTTTAAATACTGTCTCGTCCACATAAGATTCCATACGCCTGAATTGTTTCGGCCCAAACAGTTTATCCAAAAGGCCGCCAATCACACCCCCGCGCTCACGCGTTTCTACGACCTCCCGTTCCTGCAGATCAATCGCAGGCTCCCTGTTATATTTGTCCAGCTCGTACTGTTTCCTCTTTTCACGCTCTGCGTCAATCTGCCGTTTTAGATGCGCCCTTCGCCGGTCCATCTCCATCGCCTGGTCTAACTCATAATCACATTCCTCCAGCTTCTTATCCAGTTCTTTCAGTTCATTTTCCAGCTTTTCTTCTTTCTTTAAATAATTTTCAATGCCCAGCTTATACCCGGGCAGCTCGAGCTTTTGTTCTAATACAATGCCGCGGCCTTCCGTCTCCAGCATATCATTCAGTTTCCCGGTAATACTTTCACAGTGCATTTCCAGTGCATCACGCAAGGCGTCATTGTAATTTTCCCATGCCCTGTCAATGATACTGTTCAACTGCCTTTTCATTTCTTTTTCCAGATTCTGCGGCTGGATCTCCTCTACTTCGGTAAAATTATCAATCTTGCGGTAGATGCGTTCCTTGCACTGTTCCCCTTCCGCCTTAATCTCATTGAAAAATTCCTTTTCTTTTTCCTTAATCGCTTTGTGCAGTTCCTTTTCGCTCTCGGCTTTCCTTTTTTCCAGTTCTTCCAGCGTCTTTTCCAGCTCCTGCTGCATATCAAAGATTTCCTGCATATCCGTCTTTCCTTCTAAGACGGCGATCTCTCCCTTGTTCTGTTCTTTGACGCGGCTGAGGACATCCATGGCCTGTGTAACCGGTGTGAGCAGCATCTGCTTTGCCTTTTCCCCGCGAGTCAGAAACTTCCACAGACGTTCCTCAAAGACGCCCAAACCCGACTGCTGCTCCAGCTTCGCTTTTTCTTCTTGCGTATAATCGTCCCTGTCCCGGTAGTCCAGCGGCACGCTGCTGCGTGCAACCAAAGCCTGGTATGCCGATAGCGGCCAGATTTCGGGAATCTGACTGCCCAGGCCGCTCTCCCGGTAAGATTCCTTTAGTTTTTCAATAACAATTTCTACCGTCTCATTCTCACTCTTATGTATGGCGTCTATTTTATTTAGCACAAGCAAGATATTCCCAACCCGCCTGGAAAGTTCCCCCAGTACCTCAAAATCCGTACTGCTGCCCGGCTGATTGGCGTCAAACAAAAATATGGCTGCGCTGGAACGTTCTATCTGGCGCCGCGTTATTTCTTTATGCCCTTTGGCAATGCCATTCAACCCCGGCGTATCCACAAGCATAACACGATCTTCTAAAAACTTTGAATCCAGAAACAAATCCAGATGGTCTACCTCCTGGGCTACCTTTATATCCGTGCTTCCGGCGCTGACATAGCGGGAGATCGTATCAATATCTGCGCGGTCTATTTCCTGCTTTCTGCCGTCTTTATAATATACGCATCCGCTCTCGCCATGCTGAGACTGGTCCTTATGGCGGAGAAAATTGATCGTAGCTGTTGTTTCCCGTGTATAAGAAGGCAGTATCCGTTCCCGCATCAATGCGTTTAAAAACGTAGATTTTCCCGCGCTGAACTCTCCTACCAGCACTATGGAAAACTCCCCGTTCTCCAGATTCCGGCTCTGCGCCGCGATACCCTCCGCTTCCTGCGCGTAGCCGCATTCTGTAAGAAAGGCTTCTATTTTGTTTAACTGTTCCAATACCTGTTTTTTTCTGGCAAAATATTCTGCCCTATAGTCGCTCATTGTCATCCTCCGATGTCAGTATATCTAAAATCTCTTTTAGTTTTTCAATATCATTTTTATCTGAATGGTACTGCCTGTCCAGTTTTTCCGTATTTTTTTCCATAACTAGCTCCAAATCCCGGATATGCTTTTTTATGCCCCTGCGGTAAGCTTCCACCGCTTTGTCCTGAATGCCGCGAAGGTTGTCGCTGGATGCTTTATCGATGCGCTGTTCCAGCTTCGCTGCAAGGCTGTCCGGATTATCCCGCTCTGTCATCCTGCTGCGAAAACTCTCTTTCAGCCTGTTTTTTTGCGCGTCGCAGTACTCTTTTTTTCGCTTTGATAGAAACCGTTCATGCATTTCTTTTTCCCGTTCGATACGCTGCTGGATTTCTGCCCGTCTTTCCTGGAGGCTCGCATATTTCTTTCTGTCACTTCGGATACTGCCTTCGATTTTTAGCAGCTCGTTTTTCAATACGTCTGTCTTTCTGCGGTGCTCATTTTTCACCTTGTTTAGGCGCCTCGCACTATCATCCGCCTTTCTCATCCACTCCTGCTGCTCGCTATCATCCGCCATATCAACATAATAAACTTCCTGGCCCATGAAAAAATCTATGAAGCTTCCCCCAAAACCTTTCCGTTTTTTATACCGTTTCTCCTGCCATTTTTTCACTTGAGGCTTTTGGCCCAAGTGAGCCATTTCCTGTTTGTACTGTTTATCCGCATATTCCAGTACGTCATCCTGACACTGGATTTCACGCTTTACCCATGCCTCCCTGTTCTCAATGCCTGCCCTACGGTATTGGATTTCACTCACTTCTTTTTCATAAAGGCTCTTTTGTGTTTCCAATTCCTTTAATTTTTCCTCATAGGACCTGTCAATCGGTACAAACTCCTCCTTATCCGTATCGTTTTTAAAGCGAAGTTGTCCCTCCTCCACAACAATCCTTCCAGAATATTTTTCCGCCTGGCGCAGCGCTTCTTCATATAAATGCTGCAAATTATCTCTAATCCGCCGGTTCATTTTCGGAATTATGCTTCCATTTAACTCTATGGAAACAAACTGTGAAAAATATACCGGGGGCTCGTTCCCCCAGCGGTATGCAAACCCTTCCAGATCATCATAATTAGAAATACAGCGGTCAATTTTATCCGCCGTCTTTCGCTCCAGCTGTTCAAGCAGTTTTGTTACAAATTCTTTCAGCCCTTTACGGTTATCCTTATCACGGCTGATAATAAAATTACGCAAATTCCGTTCCCGCTCGCCCTGCTGCTTTTTCAGCCGCTCTGCTGCCTTGCCTGCATTTTCGATACGGATATTTTTTTTATCCCTCTGGCGCAGCTGCTCCATAAGCCCGTTGCGCTCTTCCATTGGCTCCAGCACGCTTTCTACCTGCTGGCGCAGCGCCTGCCTTACGGACTCCACTGCAATCGCGCGGTATCTGCCGCTTTGCATAATTTCATGCAAGACTGCTTCAAAAACGCCAAATCCTGAACTCTCATTCAGATTCTTTCGGTCCTCTGGCGCCAGCGGCTTCCCCCCTTCATAAAGGCATGTGACCTTCGTGTCCCGGGCAGCCAGCGCCTGCAGAGCAGAAAGGCCGCAAATCCAACAATGAAAACTGCCTTTTTCTGTACTTAAGACTTGCTCAACAGCCTTCTTAGCAGAAAAGCCGCAAATCCTACAGTGAAAACTGCCTTTTTCTGTACTTAAGACTTGCTCAACGGCCTTCTTGTCGGCGTCCAGCAGCTGCTGCACGGTTTCGCCCTCAGATGTATGTATCTCATCGATAAAATTCTGTACAAAAATAAAGGTGCTCTGGTAATTTCTCAGCAGGCGCAGATTATCCATATCAGACGCAGTGACGCCTTTTAATGGCAGCAGGTAAATGCATGCGTGGGCAGACTTTACTTCTTCCATAGTAATCTCCCGGTGCCTGTCTACCAAGCCGTTGAGCCCTGGCGTGTCTATGACGGTAAGCGGAACCTGTGTATCCATAAAATGCGCCCAGACAGTAACGCAACGTATCTCATCCGCAACATTGCGCCCGCTTTGCACTGTAGTATACGCAGACAGCTGATGCAGATCATGCAGCGCCAGCATCTTTCCGTCGTGATACATAATCTCACAGCTATTCTGCTTCGGATGCCCCTGCGGCACATGGCAGATTCTCGTAACAGCCGCCGTCGTCTCGCTCACCGCATGCGTTAGAATATCCGCTCCCATCAGCGCATTAATAAACGTAGATTTTCCAGAACTAAACTCTCCCACAACAGCTACCCGGAATACGTCGTCATGAAGACGTTCTTTCATTTTCTGCAAGATTTCCAGACTGCCGGTTCCTGCATCCGCAAAAGCATTGATTTGCGCCAACTGGTCTATCAGGTCTGTTGCCTGCTTGGGATTTATCATTTGTTTCTCCTCCCTGATGTTATTTTTCTGTATTTTGCTATCTTCCAACCCTCCGTCCTCTAGACAAAAAACTTCCCAATAGCTGGTAATGAAATGTTACAAAGGTGTATTCTATGAGTATTGTAAACACCTTATCGTATGAAAGCAATAGACAAATGAAAATAAAATAGGTTGTTATCCGGCAGTTAAATTCTGGAACAGTTTTTCAGTTTTGTGCTGCCCGGACGCTGGAACCAGGCCGCAAGCCCTCCCGGATGTTCCAGCTTCTGGATGTAAGAAATTCTAAGCATTCTG